>CAXUCM010000413.1:0-3138 GCA_964249315.1 uncultured Acetobacteraceae bacterium
CCGGCGATCCGTCCCTGGGTGTTCTCGGTCGAGATGATCGCCGAGAAATACTGGGTGTCGATCGTGTCGAACCCGTCCACGGAGTGTGCCGCCCCGCTCGCCAGCGTCACCGGCGCGAGGGCGACGCTGTTCAAGGTCCAGTTGGCACGGCCGACCATCCGGGTGCGGGCGCTGGTATTGTCGCCGTGGATGCCGATCGCCTCGTTCTCCAGAACGTAGGTGACGCGCAGCGTGTAGCCCTGCGGCGTCGCCTCGCTGCTGCCGGCCAGCCGCTGCTGCAGCTCCTGGCGCAGCAGCTGGCCGGGCCGGCCGGCGATCACGGCCACGACCACGTCCGGCAGGTGCGCCTCCGCCTGCCGGTCGGCGCTGCCGTAGAGCGGGTGGAACCCGCACCCCGCGATCGGCAGGCAGAGCAGCATCAGTGCGATCCGCCTCACGGCGCCACCACGAAATTGACGATGCGGTTGGGAACGTGGATCCGCTTGACGATGCGTCTGCCGGCGAGCAGCCGCTGCACGTTGGGCTCCTGCTCGGCGGCGCGCAGCACCAGCGCCGCCTCGGCGTCGGGCGCGGTCTCGATGGTGCCGCGCAGCTTGCCCATGATCTGCACCGCGACGGTGACCCGGCTGACCGCCAGCAGGCGCGGATCGGCGACCGGCCAGGCGCGCTCGGCGGCGAGCGCCCCGCCCGGCTCCAGCAGCGCCAGCATGGTCTCGGCCAGATGCGGCATCATCGGCGCCACCAGCAGGCACAGCGTGCGCGCGGTCTCGCGACGCGCGGCGGCAAGGTCGTCCGGCGGCGACGGCGTCTGCTCGGCGTCCGACAGCGCTCCGGCGAGCTCGTACAGCCGTGCCACCGCGACGTTGAAGGTGAACGCTTCCAGCGCCTCGGTGACCGCCTCGATGGCGCGATGGGTGGCCCGGCGCAGCGTGTCGGCGGCCTCCGAGGGCGGCAGCCCGGATGCCGTCGGCGCCGGCTCGGCGGCGACCGCGGCGACCAGCCGGTACAGCCGCTGGGTGAAGCGCGCCGCTCCGGCGATGCCGGCCTCGGTCCACTCCATGTCGCGCTCGGGCGGGCTGTCCGAGAGCACGAACCAGCGCGCGGTGTCGGCGCCGAAGCGCTCGATGATCGCGGTCGGGCTGATCGTGTTGCGTCGCGACTTCGACATCTTCTCGACCCGGCCGATCTCGACCGGCGCGCCGTCCTCGCACTTCGTGGCGCCGCTGGCGGTGCGCGCGACCTGGTCCGGGTAGAGCCAGGTGCCGTCCGCGTCGCGGTAGCTCTCGTGCGTCACCATGCCCTGGGTGAACAGCCCGGCGAACGGCTCGTCCAGACCGAGATGGCCGGTCCGGTGCAGCGCCCGGGTGAAGAAGCGCGCATAGAGCAGGTGCAGGATCGCGTGCTCGATGCCGCCGACATACTGGTCGACCGGCAGCCAGCGATCCGCCGCCGCCCGCAGCGTCGGCGCGTCGGCCCCGGGCGCGGTGAAGCGGGCGAAATACCAGGAGCTGTCGACGAAGGTGTCGAAGGTGTCGGTCTCGCGCACGGCCGGCCGGCGGCAGCGCGGACAGTCGACATGCTTCCAGCTCGGATGGTGGTCGAGCGGGTTGCCGGGCAGGTCGAAGCGGACGTCCTCGGGCAGCGTCACCGGCAGCTGCGCATCCGGCACCGGCACCACGCCGCAGTCCGGGCAATGGATCACCGGGATCGGGCAGCCCCAGTAGCGCTGCCGCGACACGCCCCAGTCGCGCAGCCGCCAGTTCACCACGCCGCGGCCGGCGCCGAGCGCCTCGAGCCGGTCGATCGCGGCACGCGCCCCGGCCTGCGTGTCGAGACCGTCCAGGAAGCCCGACCGGGTCAGCGTGCCGGGACCGTCATAGGCGCGGCCGGCATGCGCCGCACTGCCGGCGGCCGGCAGCACCACGTTGACGAAGCCGATGCCGTACCGGGTCGCGAAATCATGGTCGCGCTGGTCCGCGCACGGGCAGCCGAAGATCGCCCCGGTGCCGTATTCCATCAGAACGAAA
Organism: uncultured Acetobacteraceae bacterium; assembly: GCA_964249315.1. GTDB lineage: Bacteria > Pseudomonadota > Alphaproteobacteria > Acetobacterales > Acetobacteraceae > Lichenicoccus. The sequence continues at coordinate 2,028 of CAXUCM010000413.1, forward strand.
TTGGCGATCCAGACCGGGACGTCGAGCTCCGGCAGGAACGGATGGGCGACGCGCAGGCCGGTATCGAAGCCGCGCTTCTCGGCGGTCTCGATCGCCGCCTCGCTGGTGCCGAGGCTGCGGCATTCGGCGATGAAGCGGGCGGCGGCCTCGTCGCGGGCGGCGCAGGCGGCGGCCAGCGGATGCTCCGGTGCCACCGCGAGGAAGGCCATGCCGAACAGCGTGTCCGGCCGGGTGGTGAAGACCTCGACGCCGTCGATCCCGTCGGTGTCGGTCGCCGGCGAGCGCAGCGCGAAGCGGATCCTCGCCCCCTCGGAGCGGCCGATCCAGCGCGCCTGCATGGTGCGCACCCGTTCCGGCCAGCGTTCGAGCGCGTCCAGCGCGCCGAGCAGCGCGTCGGCCTCGTCGGTGATGCGCAGGAACCACTGGCTGAGCTGCTTCTTCTCGACCACCGCACCGGAGCGCCAGCCGCGTCCCTCGACCACCTGCTCGTTGGCGAGCACGGTCTGGTCGACCGGATCCCAGTTCACCCAGCTCTCCCGCCGGAAGGCGATGCCGGCCGCCAGCAGGTCGAGGAACAGCTTCTGCTGCCGGCCGTAATAGGCCGGCTCGCAGGTGGCGAACTCGCGCTCCCAGTTCAGCGAGAAGCCGAGCCGCTGCAGCGTCTGCCGCATCGTCGCGATGTTGGCGCGCGTCCATTCGGCCGGATGCACGCCGCGCTCGCGCGCCGCGTTCTCCGCCGGCAGCCCGAACGCGTCCCAGCCCATCGGATGCAGCACCGCGAAGCCGCGGGCGCGCTTGTAGCGGGCGACGACGTCGCCCAGCGTGTAGTTGCGCACGTGGCCCATATGCAGCTGGCCGCTGGGATAGGGGAACATCTCCAGCACGTAGTATTTCGGCCGGTCGGCCGGCGGCACGTCCGGCACCGCGAAGCAGGAGGCCGCCTCCCACGCCGCCTGCCAGTGCGGTTCGGCGTGGCGGAAGTCGTGGCGCGGCTCGGCTCCGCTCATCGGACCGCCGGCCGGGACGGGATCAGCCGGCACCACCGGCGTCGGCGCGGAGCTGGCGGGCACGGGCCAGGATCTTGTTGGTGATGTCGGCCGCGGTGTTGGGC
>CAXUCM010000414.1:0-3127 GCA_964249315.1 uncultured Acetobacteraceae bacterium
CGCCGGCAACGGGCACCCAGCTGGTCTTTGCCGTCGGCAGCGACAGCCTGCTCGGCGGCCAGCAGGGGGCGCTGCACGCGGTGGCGGCAGGGCGTGGCAGCCTCGAGCTGATGGTGCAGGGGCACGGCGAGGCGGGTGCCACGGACGCGCAGGCGCAGGCGCAGGCACTGACCCTGGCCAGCCTGCGTGCCCGCGCGGTCGCGCAGGCGCTGCAGGAGGAAGGCGTGCCGGCCGGCGCGATCCTGCTGCGCGCGGATGCATTTGGTCGCGGCGCCAGCGTGAATCTGGTACCGTGACCGGGCGCGCGATCCCGCTGTCCTGCCCCACTGTCATGCCATGAGCCGACGATGATCGAACAATTCCACCGCATTCGCCGCCTGCCGCCCTACGTGTTCGCGGAGGTCAACAAGGCGAAGGCGTCGGCGCGGGCCGGCGGCGCGGACATCATCGATCTCGGCATGGGCAACCCGGACAGCCCGACGCCGCCGCACATCGTCGCCAAGCTGGTCGAGACCGTCGCCGATCCGCGCTCGCACCGCTACTCGGTCAGCCGCGGCATCCCCGGCCTGCGCCGGGCGCTGGCCGGCTATTACGCGCGCCGTTTCGACGTCCAGCTCGACGCCGAGACGGAGGTGGTGGTGACGCTCGGCTCCAAGGAGGGCCTCGCCAACCTGTCCAGCGCGATCACCAGCCCGGGCGACACCATCCTGGTGCCGAACCCGTCCTACCCGATCCACCAGTTCGGCTTCATCATCGCCGGCGCCTCGGTGCGCTCGGTGCCGGCGCGGCCGGACGAGGACATGCTGCGCGCGCTGGATCGCGCCGTGCGCCACTCTGTGCCGAAGCCGACCGCGCTGATCGTCAACTTCCCGTCCAACCCGACCTCGTACCTGGCCGACCTCGACTTCTATCGCGAGCTGGTGGCGTTCGCGCGACGCGAGGAGATCTGGATCCTGTCCGATCTGGCCTATGCCGAGATCTATTTCGGCAGCCTGGTGCCGCCCTCGATCCTGCAGGTGCCGGGGGCCAGGGAGGTCGCCGTCGAGTTCACCTCGCTGTCGAAGACGTACTCGATGGCCGGCTGGCGCATCGGCTTCGCCGCCGGCAATCCGCGGCTGATCCATGCGCTGACCCGGATCAAGTCCTATCTCGATTACGGCGCCTTCACGCCGATCCAGGTCGCCGCGGTGGCGGCACTGAACGGTCCGCAGGACTGCGTCGCCGAGATGCGCGCGCTGTATCGCGAGCGGCGCGACGTGCTGATCCGCGGCCTCGCCGCCGCCGGCTGGGAGGTGCCCTCGCCGGACGGATCGATGTTCGCCTGGGCGGCGATCCCCGAGCGCTTCGCCCATCTCGGCAGCGTCGGCTTCGCCAAGCTGCTGATGCAGCAGGCCGGCGTCGCCGTCGCCCCCGGCCTCGGCTTCGGCGAGCACGGCGAGGGCTACGTGCGCATCGGCCTGGTCGAGAACACCCAGCGGCTGCGCCAGGCGACGCGCAACATCAAGGCGTTCCTCGGCGGCCAGGCGGCGGGTGCGGCGAGCCCCGCCCCGGCGCTGGAAGTCGCCTCGTGAGCGCACGGCCGCTCCGCATCGGGCTGGCCGGGCTCGGCACCGTCGGCATCGGCGTGGTGCGGCTGCTGCGTGCCAATGCGGACCTGATCGCGGCCCGCGCCGGGCGGCCGATCGTGCTGGCAGCGGTCTCGGCGCGCGACCGCCGGCGCGAGCGCGGCATCGACGTCTCCGACCTGCGCTGGCACGACGATGCGACCGCACTCGCGCACGATCCCGAGATCGACGTGGTGGTCGAGCTGATCGGCGGCGCGGAGGGGACGGCGCGCGCGCTGGTCGAGGCGTCGCTGCGTCGCGCGCGCCCGGTGGTCACCGCCAACAAGGCGCTGGTCGCGGTGCACGGCGCCGAGCTGGCCGCCTTGGCCGAACGCGACCGCACCCCGCTCGCCTTCGAGGCCGCCGTCGCCGGCGGCATCCCGGTGATCAAGGCGTTGCGCGAGGGGCTTGCCGCCGACCGGCTGACCCGCGTCGGCGGCATCCTCAACGGCACCTGCAACTACATCCTGACCGCGATGCGCGAGAGCGGCCGCGACTTCGCCGCCATCCTCGCCGAGGCGCAGGCGCTGGGCTACGCCGAGGCCGATCCGCAAGCCGACATCGACGGCATCGATGCCGCGCACAAGCTCGCCATCCTGGCGGCCCTGGCGTTCGGCCGACCGGTCGACTTCGCCTCGGTGCATGTCGAGGGCATCCGCCAGGTGACCGCCCTCGACATCGCGTTCGCCGCCGAGTTCGGCTACCGGATCAAGCTGCTCGGCATCGCCCGGCTGACCGAGGCCGGCGTCGAGGCGCGCGTGCATCCCTGCCTGGTGCCGCAGGCCGCCCCGATCGCGCTGGTCGAGGGGGTGTTCAATGCGGTGTTCGCCGAGGGCGATTTCGTCGGCCGGGTGATGCTCGAGGGCAGGGGGGCGGGCGCGGGTCCGACCGCCTCGGCGGTGGTGGCCGACCTGATCGACATCGCCCGCGGTTCGCTGATCCCGGTCTGGGGGGCGTCGGCGGACAGCCTGTCGCAGATCGTCAGCGTGCCGATCGCCGCGCACGCCGGCGACTACTACCTGCGCCTGCACGTGCTCGACCGCCCCGGCGTGATCGCCGAGATCGCCGCCGTGCTGCGCGATTGCGGCGTGTCGCTGAAGAGCATGCTGCAGCATGGCGTGGCCGAGCCGGCGGCGGCGGGTGCGGCGGTGCCGATCGTGCTGGTCACCCATCGCACCCGCGAGTCGGCGATGCGCCAGGCGGTGTCGCTGATCTCGGCCCTCGACGTGGTGCTGGAGCGGCCTACGATGATCCGCATCGAAGCCGGCTGAGGAGCCCCCGCCATGTCTGCCGCCCGCTCGTCGTATCAAGCAGATGACCGCAACCTGGCGCTGGAGCTGGTGCGGGTGACCGAGGCGGCGGCGATCGCGGCGTCGCGCTGGACCGGCCGCGGCCAGAAGAACGAGGCGGACGGCGCCGCGGTGGAGGCGATGCGCCTCGCCTTCGACACGGTGGCGATCGACGGCACCGTGGTGATCGGCGAGGGCGAGATGGACGAGGCGCCGATGCTCTACATCGGCGAG
>CAXUCM010000415.1:0-3120 GCA_964249315.1 uncultured Acetobacteraceae bacterium
CCGCGGGCTACGGGGGGGTCAGGTAGGGGCGGGGGCGGGGGGGCGGGTTTCTGGCGGGCGCGGCGGGGCGCGACCCGCCGGCGCGCAGCGCCGCCGCGTGCGCGTCGAGGCGGCCGGCGAGGATCGCCTCGCGGATGCCGCGCATCAGCGACTGGTAGTAGGTCAGGTTGTGCCAGGTCAGCAGCATCGGCCCGAGCATCTCGTCGGCGCGGAACAGATGGTGCAGGTAGGCGCGGCTGTGCCGGGCGCAGGCCGGGCAGGGGCAGCCCGGCTCGAGCGGGCCGGCATCGCCGGCATGGCGGGCGTTGCGCAGGTTGACGGTGCCGACCTTGGTGTAGGCGCGCGCCGTGCGTCCGGCACGCGTCGGCATGACGCAGTCGAACATGTCGATGCCGCGCGCGACGCTGCCGAGCAGGTCGTCCGGGGTGCCCACTCCCATCAGGTAGCGCGGCTGCGTCGCCGGCAGCAGCGGCACGGTCGCCTCCAGGGTCGCGAACATCAGCGCCTGGCCCTCGCCCACGGCGAGGCCGCCGACCGCGTAGCCCTCGAAGCCGATCGCGGTCAGCGCGCGCGCGCTCTCGGCGCGCAGGCCGGGATCGGTGCCGCCCTGGACGATGCCGAACTGGCCGTAGCCGTCGCGTGCGACGAAGGCCGTGCGCGAGCGCTCGGCCCAGCGCATCGACAGGCGCATCGAAGTGCCGATCGTCTCCAGGCCGGCCGGCAGCTTCGGGCACTCGTCGAGGCACATGCTGATGGTGGCGTCGAGGTCGTGCTGGATCCGCGTCGAGCGCTCGGGCGTCAGCCGGTGCGCGCTGCCGTCGACGTGCGAGCGGAAGGTCACCCCGTCCTCGTCGAGCCTGCGCAGCCCGCTCAGCGACATCACCTGGAAGCCGCCGGAATCGGTCAGGATCGGCCCGGGCCAGTCCATGAAGCGATGCAGGCCGCCGAGCGCGCGCACCCGCTCGGCGCCCGGGCGCAGCATCAGGTGGTAGGTGTTGCCCAGCACCAGGCCGGCGCCGGTGTCGCGCACCGCATCCGCAGTCATCGCCTTGACCGTGCCGGCGGTGCCGACCGGCATGAAGGTGGGCGTGGGCACGTCGCCGTGCGCGGTCCGCAGAAGACCGGCGCGCGCCTCGCCGTCTTGGGCCAGGGCCTGCCAGCCGAAGCTCACGCGGGCGCCCGGTGCAGCAGGCAGGCATCGCCGTAGGAATAGAAGCGATAGCCGGCCGCGATCGCGTGCGCGTAGGCGCTCCGCATCGTGGCGGTGCCGGCGAAGGCGCAGACCAGCATGAACAGGGTCGAGCGCGGCAGGTGGAAGTTGGTGAGCAGTAGGTCGGCGGCGCGGAAGACGTGGCCGGGCCGGATGAACAGCCGCGTCGGCGCGTCGTGCGGCCGCACCAGCCCGTCCGTGCCGGCGGCACTCTCCAGCAGGCGCAGGCTGGTGGTGCCGACCGCGATGATGCGGCCGCCCTCGGCACGCGCGGCGTTGATCCGTGCCGCGGTCGCGGCCGGGACGATGCCGTGCTCGGGATGCATCACGTGGGCGGCGACGTCCGCCTCGCGCATCGGCAGGAAGGTGCCGGCGCCGACATGCAGCGTCACCGTCTCGTGCCGCACGCCTCGCGCCTGCAGGGCCGCGAGCAGCGCCGGGGTAAAGTGCAGCCCGGCGGTGGGGGCGGCAACGGCGCCGGCATGACGGGCGAAGACGGTCTGGTAGTCCTCGCCGTCGGCCTCGGTCGGGCCGTGCGGGCGGTCGATATAGGGCGGCAGCGCCAGGCTGCCGGCGGTTCGCAGGAACGCGTCGAACGCCGCCCCCTCGACCGGGAAGCGCAGGACGGCACCGCCATCCGCGTCGCGCGCGAGCACGGCGGCGGTGATCTCGGCGCCTTCGAACGAAAGCCGGTCGCCGGTGCGGACCCGGCGGGCGTTGCGCAGCAGCACGTGCCAGCTGCCGTCGGGCAGCGCCTGGTCGAGGGGGACGCCGATGCACGCCTCGCCGCGACGGGCACGGAGCTGGGCTGCGATCACCCTGGTATCGTTGGCGACCAGCACGTCGCCGGGTTGCAGCAGGTCCGGCAGGTCGCGCACGACGCGGTCAGCGCGATGGCCGTGGACGATCTCGAGCAGGCGGGCGGCGTCGCGCGGTCGCGCCGGCGCGTGGGCGATGCGTGCGGCGGGCAGGTCGAAGTCGAAATCGGCGGCCGAGAGCGGTGCGGAGGCGTCCATCCGGGTGCATGTGCGACCATGCGCGGGCAAAGTCGAGATGCATCGAGGCTTGCGCAAGTCGTTGCGCTTATGTTCGATTCCGGAGTGTCTGGAGCGGAGGACGACCATGGCGACGGTCCGGCGGTTCACCGTGCCCGCATGCCTGCTGATCCTGGCCGGCTGCGCCGTGGCCGACTCCCAGCTCGCCCGCGAAGGCAAGACCCGGTTCCTCGGCATGAAGGAGGTCGACCTGCAGGCCTGCCTCGGCAGTCCGGACCAGCATACCAGCTTTCCCGGCACCGACGTGCTGACCTACTACGCGACGTCGAACTCGTCGACCGGCTTCTCGGTGCCGATCATCGGCGGCATCTCGCTGAGCAATGGCGGCTACTGCCACGTCACCTTCCGCGTCGATGCCGGCGTGGTCACGCACGTGATCTATTCCGGCGAGAAGAACGCGACCCTCGCCCCGAATGCGTACTGCGCGCCGGTCATGCGCAGCTGCCTGGCCGAACTGGCGGCCAACCCCGGCACTCATCGGGATTAATGTCGAAGAAGGCTGGGGCTCCCCCCATCGATCCCCCTCGCGGCTCGATCGCCAAAGGCTAGCCGCCGGAAACCCCTTGGCTAAATGGATTCTCAAGGCCGAGCCTTGAGCGGGTCCAGGGCGGAGCCCTGGCCTTGATGGATCAAGCGGCCTTGCTGGCGGCGTCACCGGTCAGGGCGAGCAGGGCATCGCGGCCGAGCCGGTTGCAGAAATCGCCGAAGCCCTCCTGCGGTCCGCTGCGGTCGCGGGCGAAGGCGGCCAGGAGCGGGGCGAACTTGCCGCCGAGTTCGGCCATCGCCACCCGGTCGAGCAGACGGAACGACAGCCGGGTACCGTTGAAATCGCCGCCGACATAGATCGCGTAATAG
>CAXUCM010000416.1:0-3086 GCA_964249315.1 uncultured Acetobacteraceae bacterium
GCCAAGACAACGAGCTGGAGCGGGTTCCGTGAGCGAACGCGAACGGAAAACGCTCTAGGCCTCGGTCGGCCTCTCGTCATGCAGCCGACGCAGAGCCTCGATCGCGAGCTTGTCCCCGCCGCGCGCGGCCTTGTCGTACCAGCCGATCGCGTCCGCATAGGACATCGGCACGCCGCGGCCACGCTCGTACATCCGGCCGAGATTGCTCTGGGCGCTGGCATGGCCGTCCTCGGCGGCGAGGCGATACAGGCGGACCGCCTCCTCGTCCGACTGCTCGAGCGCGCGGCCGTTCTCGTGAAACAGGCCGAGATTGTTGCGCGCCGGGTTGTAGCCCTGCCGCGCGGACAGGCGATACCAGGAGAGTGCCTCGGCGTCCGAACGGACGACGCCGCGGCCGGTCGCGTGGAACACGCCGAGATTGAACTGGGCGCGGGCGTTGCCCTGGTCGGCGGCGAGCCGGAACCAGCGGGCGGCCTCGGCGTCGGAGCGGGTCACGCCGCGACCGGCGACATGCAGCTGGCCGAGCTCGAGCTGGGCGCCGGCATGACCCTGGGTCGCGGCCAGCCTGAACCAGCTCGCGGCGGCGACTTCGGATTTTTCCACGTCGATGCCGCGCAGGCAGAACAGGCCGAGATAGTATTCGGCCAGCACGTTGCGCTGCTCTGCCGCCTGACGGAACAGTGCCACCGCAGCCTGCTGGTCCTTGGGAACTCCCGCTCCCTGGTCGTAGAGCCGGCCGAGCTCGAGCTGTGCCTCATCGAGACCCTGCTCGGCGGCAAGGCGCAGCAGCCGCGCCGCCTCCACATCGTCGCGCATCATGCCGCCGCCCTTCAGGCACAGCCTCGCCAGGCGAAGCTGCGAGGGAGCGTGACCGGCGGTGGCCGCGGCGCGATACCACTGGGCCGCTTTCTCGCACGAGGCGCCGGTGCCGCGGCCGGATTCGTGGAAGACGCCGAGGCTGTGCTGGGCGTGGACGTTGCCGAACGCGGCAGCCTGACGATACCAGTTGAGTGCCTCGACGTCGGATTGCGGGACGCCGTCGCCGCGTTCGTACTGCCGCCCGAGCCGGTCGAGCATGTCGCCCTGGTCGAAGTCGGTCATGGCTTCCTTCCGGAATGATAATGACATGCGGCCCGGCATCTGGCCAACTGCGGTGGCCGCTTACAGGATCCTGGATGGAGACCGGACTCGCAATGATGGCAAGCTCATCCGAGCCGCGGGCGCGTGGCGCCGCGAAGGAGGCGACGCTCAGCCTCGCGATCGCGCTGGCCTCCGGCCTCGCGTTCGCGGTGTGGGGGCTGCCGCGTCTCGCCGAGGCGGATGGCGGCGCAAGTGCCGGCAGGCTGGCGGAGGTCGCGCCGGACGAGATGGCCGGCGCCCTGTCGACGATGGACCTCTCAAGCGCCGACCGCGCGCGACTGACGGACCGCAGGGCATGCGGGGCGAGGCTGGCCTGGGTCAGCATCGTCCAGGCGCCGGACCAGCACGGTGTCCGGATCAGGCTGCAATCCGGGCGCTACGTCTCGCCGCTGTTCGTGCTGGCAGAGCGGCCGGTCCGGGTGGCACTCCCCTATCCGGCGCCCTATGCGACCGGGCACGGGACGCTCGGCGTGTTCATGGTCGGCGGCGCGGGCATCGTCGGATTGCGCCCGTCCTGGCGCGTTGCGGCATCGGACGGCGAGGCGACGCGCGCGGTGACGTGGCGGCCGGACGACGACTGCTCGAGGCCGCATGGCTGATCGCATCCCGTGGCTGCATCGGCTGCTCGGGCCGGCGCCGCTGATCGGACTGACGATGCTCGCCGCCGGCGGGCTGTCGATCCTGTCGGCGTTTCGGATCACGCCGGTCCTGCCGGCCGGGTCGGGTTGGGCAGCCCTGGGCGGCCTGCTGCTGCTGGCCAACGGTTACGTGCTGGTTCAGGTGGCGGCCCTGTGGCCGAAGCTGGTCGGCGCCGGCGGCCGGTCGTTCCGTCTTGCCTCGACCCCTGGCGCGTCGTCCGGAGACGCCATGGCCGAGCTGCGGGGCATGGTCGGACTGGACGGCGTGAGGCAGGAGATCGAGACGCTGGTCGCGCGCCTGACGGTGGAGACGGCGCGGCGCGAGGCCGGGATGACGGTGGCGCCGGTCTCCTTGCACATGGTTTTCGCGGGCCCTCCCGGTGTCGGCAAGACGGTGGTTGCGCGACTGTACGGGACGATCCTGCGCGATCTCGGCGTGCTGGAACGAGGGCAGCTGATCGAGACCGACCGGGCCGGGATGGTGGCGGGATATGTCGGGCAGACCGCGCTGAAGACCAGGGAGCGGATCGCCGAGGCGCTCGACGGCATCCTGTTCGTCGACGAGGCGTATGCGCTGGTCGCACGCGGCCACGGCGAGGCCGATCGATTCGGGCAGGAAGCGATCGACACGCTGATCAAGCAGATGGAGGACGATCGCGACCGGCTGGTCGTCATCGTCGCCGGATACCCTGCGCAGATGCAGGAGTTCCTGCAGAGCAATCCCGGACTGCCGTCGCGCTTCACCAAGACGATCGTGTTTCCGTCCTACGATGCGGACGAGCTCGTCAGGATCGTCCACGAGATGGCCGGTCGTGAGGGATTGCGGATCGATCCCTCCAGCGACGAGTCTCTGCGACAGTACTTCGCCGCTGCGCGCGAGCGCCCGGAGTTCGGCAATGCGCGATCCGCGCGGACCTTGCTGGAACGGGCGCGCGCAGCGCAGGCCGTCCGTCTCGGTCCGCTGCTGGCGGGCGGCGTCGACCTGGTCACGCTGACGCGTGCGGATCTCGAGGCGGCGGTCGCGAGGTCGATGTGAGACGCGCCGTCCGCAAGCTGGGCTTCATCCACCGGCGGCTATGGACGCGTGATCCAACCTATCGGATGGCGTTCCTGGCCGGGCCGCCGCCGCTCGTCGGCATGGCTGTCGCGACCATCCTGTGGATCGGCACCCATGGGATTGCACCGTCGACGCAAGACGCGGCAGCGGCTCTGCCTTGGGCGCAGCATACTCCCGCGACCTCGCCGACCGGCATGCTGCCCATAGTCGTGCTTCCGGAAGAGCCCTTACCGGCCCGGACCATGCAGGGC
>CAXUCM010000417.1:0-3086 GCA_964249315.1 uncultured Acetobacteraceae bacterium
CTTTGGTTTGTCGGATCTTCTGCGGGCCTTCGTCCGTCGGCACGCGTTGGTGGATCTGGAGCTGACCGTCGGTCCTAGCGCATGGCTCTACGAGAGGATGGACGCTGGCGAGCTTGACCTGATATTGGCCAAGCGCTGCGTCGGCGACGAAGGCGGGCGACTGGTGTGGCGCGATCGGCTGGCCTGGATCGGTGCGCGCGGGATGGCTATCGATCCAACACAGGCTTTACCGCTAATCCTGCTGACGCAGCCGAGTCTGACCAGAACGATGGCCTTGGAGGCGCTGGAGCGTGACGGTCGCGCTTGGCGCATCGTCTGCACCAGTGGGAGCCTGAGTGGCCTACGCGCCGCCGCGTTGGCCGAGTTAGGCATAATCTTGCATGCGCGCGCGCTCATTCCGGACGGCCTGGTGGAGATGCCCGCGGCCGCGCGGCTGCCAATCGTAGGCTCTGTCGAATTCGTCGTGCAATCCCGCCGCGAAGGAATGCGCGGTCCCGCCGCTGCCTTGGCGCAAAGCATCCTGGTGAACGGCAACAGCCTGCATCGTTAGCTGCCTGGTTGGCGTGTGACGTCACTGCAGCTATCTTCTCACGCGCCGCTCCCCGGGTTCCGATGCGACGGAATCGAAAGTCATTCCGAACCGCTCTTGTTCCGGGAAGATCAAGCCTTCGGAGCCGTTGCCGCTCCGAATGTTTAAAGCACCTGAAGATGGCGCCCCCAGACGATCGGACGAGTACCAGCCGGTCTTCCTCAGGCAATGTGTTCCGTCGATGGCGACGATGGCGGACGCGTCGACGAACATCATCGCGCCCCGTTCAGCGCGTCGTAGAAGCCCTTACCCGGTCCTGTAAGGGCCGCAGCCGTTCTCGCAGGGGGCGCCTGGTCGAGGCGGCGAAGCGCATTTTCCGGTGCCTGCTTCATCGCGTCGGTCTTGTTGATGCGCTTGCGTGCTGCCAGCCTCTCGGCAAGCCGATCGACCTCGTCGCTGCGGATGTTCAATGGCGCACGGATCTTTACGCGTTGGCGGCAACCCTGGCCATGTGTTCGTAATCAGGCCCGTGTTTCGCGGGTCCGGGACTGCTGAGCCCGTCACGCGCATACGTACCGTGCACGACAGGTCCAGGGCAGCGCCCCGGCCGTGACGGTCAAGAGCTGCGAACAACCGGCACGGCGATCTCGTTGCGTCGCAGCGGCGGCAGGGTCCAGGGCGGATCGTAGAACCAGGCCACCGACGTGCCGGTGGTCTTCCAGCCGCTGCCTTCGAGGCCGCGGCGCAGCCTGGCATCCTCGCGGGAGACCGCGCCGGGCGTCGACGTGCCCGAGAAGCGCAGCACCGCGAACATCTCGGCGGGCGCCGTGGCCAGCGTCACCGGGGCGGCGTTCGGCCTGGGCAGGTTCTGCAGCGTGCTGCCCGCGGGCATGAAGAACTGCACGCGCCAGGCTCCGGCGGGGTCACGCGACTGCGCGACCGGTGCGGTCATCGCGATCCTGGCGCCGGTCTGGTTGCCCCCGAAGATGTAGCCGGCGATGCGACGAAAGCCGATGCTGCGGGCCTGCAGTTCGCCCGCCTGAACCGTCGTCTCGGCGGCGATGCGCGGCGGGTATTGCCGCAGCTCGATGGCGCCGACGCGGCCGACCATCTGGAAGGGCGGCTCCGCCACCTCGCGGATGCCGAACACCGAGCAGCCGGCGAGCCAGATCGAGGAGATCAGCGCCATGGCTCGTACTCCCGCGTTCAGCGGCCGCGATCCAGGATCTGCGGCCGCATCGCCGCCATCTTCCGCTCCTCGTCGAAGCGCGGCCAGCCGCCTTGCGCCAGCGTGTCCAGGGAGGGCGCCGGCAGGTGCATGCGCGCGGCATAGATCCACAGGTAGCACAGCGCGCGATGCACGAAGTCGCGGGTTTCCGGCGCCGGCAGGGTCTCGATGAACAGCAGCGGATCGGCGGCGGCGGGGTCGTCGGTATCGCGGTCGCCGCTCCAATGCGCGAGCGCGCTCGGCCCCGCGTTATAGCTCGCCAGCAGCCGGATCAGATCGCCGTCGATGCCGTCCTGCCGGGCCAGATAGGTCAGGTAGACCTGCCCGACCTCCAGGTTGACCCCCGGGTTGCGCAGCGTCCGCGACGTATGCGGAGCCCCCATCACGAAATCGGCGGTCACCGGCATGATCTGCATCAGCCCGTGCGCGCCGGCGCCGGACACCGCCCGGCTGTCGAAGTTCGATTCCAGCCGGGTCAGCGCGTAGACCAGCGCCGGATTGACGGTGAAGCCGCGCACCGGACGCAGTTGCGGCACCGGGAAGCGGGCGGCGTCGCGCGGTTCGCCGTCGCGGCCCTGCAGGATGGTGGCGAGCTGGGCGGCGAGCTCGGTCATCCCGGCCGCCTGCGCCACCAGCCCGATCGAGCGGCACAGTGCCGCATCGCCTTGCACCAGCGGCCAGAGTGCGCGCAACGACGCCTCCGCGCGGGTGCGCTCGCCGACCTGGATCAGCGCGAAGGCGCGGCGTCCCTGCGGCGTCGAGGCCACCGCCGCGACGTCGGCCTCGCCCAGCACCGGCGTGCCGGGGTGCAGGGCTGCGCGGTCGGCAACGGCGACCACCGGGTTGCGGGTTACTTGCAGCATGCGGGCGGCCAGCATGCCGTAGAAGGTGTGCGACGCGGCCGCCGCGCGCTGCAGCCAGAGCCTGGCACCGGCTTCGTCGCCGAGCCGGCGAAGTGCCCGCGCCGCCCAGAACGCAGCGCCGGCACGCGTGCTGGCGGCAGTCAGCGCCCCGCGCGAGGCCTGCTCGAACAGGCCGGCCGCCAGGACGACGTCGCCCTGACGCCAGGCGGCAAGGCCGGCGACCATGTCCGCCAGCCCGATCTGGCCGCCCGACTGCGCCGAGGCGGTACGTGCCGTGCCGAGCGCCTGGGTGTCGCGCCCGGCGGTGAACTGCGACTGCGCGATCTCGGCACGCAGCAGTGCGGCGTAGCGCGGGTCGGGAAAGCGGGTGCGGCTGACCAGCTGCAGGGCGCTGCGCGCGCCGGCGTCGCCGTCGCCGAGCCGCTGGCGAACGGTGCGATCGAGCAGCCGGTTGCGCGGGAACGCG
>CAXUCM010000418.1:0-3079 GCA_964249315.1 uncultured Acetobacteraceae bacterium
TGGCCGGTGTGGTGCCGATCGACGCGCGGGCGACGGAGAGGCCGTCGGTCGCGGATTCGAGGTGCCACGCGCCGACGATGATCGCGGCGAGTGCCACGAGGGCGAGACCGACATCGAGGAACTTGTTCACGGCGCCGGTCGCTCTGCTACCATCGCCAGTTCAAGGGGCCGTGCGGCTTTGGATCGGCTCCGATGTTCAGTGCGCGCCGATGCCCACCAGCTGGCCGAGATCCTTGAGGTGAACGTGGCCGGGCACGAACTGCGTGAAGGAATTGGCGACGGCGACGATCGGCTTACCGAAATCGCCGTCCTGCATGCCGGTGGCGCGCCAGAGCGCGCGTGCGCCCGCCATGTTGCGGCCGTGTGTCGTGGTGCGTGAGCGATAGGCTGGCATCTGAGATCCTGTCCAGGATGGCCGGCGGACGCGTGAAGCGAGCCGGGTGCTCTAGCGCGTCCGGCGTCGCCGAGTCGAGGGTCGGCTGGACCAACCTTGGGCCCGGTCGCAGGATGGCCGCAAACAAGGCGGGCGGGGAGACCATGGATCTCGGTTTGAGCGGCAAGGTGGCACTCATCACCGGTGCCAGCGTCGGCATCGGCCTCGCGGTCGCCGAGGGCCTGGCGCAAGAGGGCGTCGAGCTGGTGATGGCCGCGCGCGGCGAGGAGCGGCTGCGCGACGAGGCCCGGCGCATCGGCACGGCCTACGGCGTGCGCACGCTTCCCGTCGCCTGCGACGTCGCCGACGCCGACGGCGTCGCCGCCCTGGTCAAGGCGGCGGAGACGCAGTTCCAGGGCGTCGACATCCTGATCAACAATGCCGGCGCCGGATCCAACGAGACCATCCTGCAAGCGCCCGACGAGAAGTGGCAGGCATATTGGGACCTGCACGTGATGGCGGCGGTCCGTCTGGCGCGCGGGCTGGTCGGCTCGATGCGTCGTCGCGGCGGCGGCGTGGTGCTGCACAACGCGTCGATCTGCGCGGTGCAGCCGCTCTGGTACGAGCCGATCTACAACGTCACCAAGGCCGCCTTGATGATGTTCTCCAAGACCCTGGCGACCGAGCTCGCGTGCGACAGGATCCGGGTGAACTGCGTCAATCCCGGCCTGGTGCTGACGCCCGACTGGATCAAGACGGCGAAGCAGCTCACCGCCGACAGCGGCGGCGACTGGCAGGGCTACCTGCAATCGGTCGCCGACGAGCACGCCGCCAACAAGCGTTTCGCCACGCCCGAGGAGGTCGCCGATTTCTTCGTCTTCCTGTGCTCGGACCGCGCGAGCTACAGCCTCGGCTCGACCTACTTCGTCGATGGCGGCATGCTCAGGACGGTTTGACGAAGCGGGCGAACGCGTCCGCATAGTCCGGGTGCCAGCGCGACAGCGCCGGCCGGTTCTCGATGATGTCGCCGACGGCCCAGCGCATGCGCTGCTCGTCGAGCGCGCGCGGCACCGCGTTGTCGGGACAGAGGATGTAGAAGTCGCCACGATCCAGGCTCTCCAGCATGAACTCCACCACCTGCGCCGCGGTCCAGGCGGCGTCGGGCTTCTGCGCCGCATCGGTCATGCCGGTGAAGGTGAAGCCGGGGATCAGCAGGTGCGCGCCCAGCGTGCCGCCTGCTTCGCGCAGCTCGTGCGCCAGCGACTCCGTGAACGCCTTCACCGCGGCCTTGGAGACGTTGTAGGCGCTGTTGCCGGGCGGCAGCGTGATGCCCTGCTTGGAGCCGGTATTGATGATCAGGCCGGGCCGCCCCGACGCCAGCATCGCACCGGCAAAGGCCTGCACCCCGTGGATCACCCCGGACAGGTTGACGCCGAGCAGCGTGCGCCAGGCCTCCTCATGCTCCCAGCAGGCGCCGGGATTGGCGCCGGTGGCGGCGTTGTTCATCAGCACCGTGACCTCGCCTGCTTGCGCGAACGCGAAGTCGCGCAATGCCAGTACCTGGTCGAAGCGCGACACGTCGGCCGCGTGCGCGTGGATCCGCGCCGGATCGACGGCGGCGCCGGCGACCTCCTGCCTGGCCCGCTCCAGTGCGTCGCCGGGCAGGTCGCACAGCACGACGCCGAGCCCGAGCCCGGCCAGGCGCCGCGCCGCGGCCAGCCCGATGCCGCTGGCGGCTCCGGTGATCACCGCGGTGCCGCCCGGCTGCAGGGCCGGATGGCGGGGGATCCGGTCCGTCGTCGCCATCA
Source organism: uncultured Acetobacteraceae bacterium (assembly GCA_964249315.1). Classification (GTDB taxonomy): domain Bacteria; phylum Pseudomonadota; class Alphaproteobacteria; order Acetobacterales; family Acetobacteraceae; genus Lichenicoccus. The sequence continues at coordinate 2,182 of CAXUCM010000418.1, forward strand.
GCCGCGTCCCACGAAAGGCATCGCCGTCGCCATCACCGTCAGCGTCTGGATGTTGGTGTCGAGCGGCAGCGAGGCCATGAACAGCACGGTGCGGGCGACGTCGTCGACATGCATCACCGGCTCGACGGCGATCTCGCCGGTCGCCTGCGGCACGCCCGACTGCATCTGTGCCGCCATCGAGGTCAGCGCGTTGCCGATATCGATCTGGCCGCAGGCGATGTTGTAGCGTCGTCCGTCCAGCGACAGCGACTTGGTCAGGCCGGTGACGGCGTGCTTGGTGGCGGTATAGGCGATCGAGTTCGGACGCGGCGCGTGCGCCGAGATCGAGCCGTTGTTGATGATGCGTCCGCCCTGCGGCTGCTGGTGCCGCATCATCCGGAAGGCGCCCTGGGCGCACAGGAACGAGCCGGTCAGGTTGATCGCGATCACCTTCGACCAGTCCTCGAAGCGCAGCTGGTCGGGCGTGCCGGAGGCGTTGGTGCCGGCATTGTTGACCAGCAGGTCGAGCCGGCCGAAGCGCTCGCTAATGGCGGCGAACAGCCCGTCGACGGAGGCCGGATCGGCGACATCGGTCGGATGCACCAGCGTCCGCTCGCGGGCGTCCGCCCGCAGCTCACTGGTCTCCTCGAGCGCGTGACGCTTGCGCCCGGCCAGCACCACCGACCAGCCTTCCGACAGCAGGCTCAGGGTCACGGCGCGGCCGATGCCGCTGCCCGCACCGGTGACCAGCGCGATCCGGTCTGCGCCGTGCCGCGGATCGCTGGTGTCGGCCATTCTGGTATCCTCCCGGTGCAAGCCGCCCGCGCGGACGCTGCCGCAGGCGATCAGGATGCGTGGACAACGCCGATCCTGGTCAAAGGTGGCACAATCCGCCGGCCGACCTCGAAATCGCCGAAGC
>CAXUCM010000419.1:0-3079 GCA_964249315.1 uncultured Acetobacteraceae bacterium
GCTCGTGCTGGCCTGGCGCGCCACCCGCAGCGCCAGCAGCGGCGGCCGCAACGAGGCGATGCCGAGCGCCTGCGCGGTCCGGCACAGCGCCTCGATGATCCCGAGGTCGCAGCGAACCTGCGGCAGCCTCCGGCGCGCTGCCGCGAACTCGCCGAGCGGTTCCGCGGGGGCGCCGTCCAGCGACAGCCGGAAGGCGGCCCGCTCCAGCAGGGCGGCGGGCGGCGCCTCGTCCTCGATGCCCTCGTCGAGCAGCACGACCCCGATTCGTGCGGCGTCATGCCGGGCGATGCCGTCGCGCTCGACGTGCAGCTCGCCCTGGTCCAGCACCGGGCAGAGACGGGCGGCCGCCTCCCGGGTCAGCCGCTCGGCCATCGGCAGCACCAGCACGCCGCCATCCGCCTCGGCCAGCAGGCCGCGCTGGGCGACACGGCGTCCCGCCGCCAGGCTCGCCGTCAGGTCGAGGCCGCCCAGCAGCCGGTCGTCGCCGATGCCGAGCGGGCAGCGTCGCAGCGACAGCACCTCGCCCAGACGCGCGAGCCAGCCATCCCGCGCCGGACCCGGACGCGCCCTGAGCTGCAGCACGATGCCCGACGGATCCAGCGCGAACAGCCGGCAGACCAGGAGCGTCTCGTCCGTGAGCGAGCCGGCCTGGCCCGTCTCGTTCACGGCCCGAACAGCTCGGCCACGGCACGCTCCACCCGCGGCGCGGCGCCGGCCTCGTCCAGCGGATTGCGACGCAAGCGGTGCCGCAGCGCCGGCAGCGCTGCCGCGCGCAGGTGGCCGACCTGCAGCTCGGCCGCACCCTCCAGGCAGGCCAGCGCGCGCGCCGCACGCAACAGCGACAGCTCGCCGCGCAGCCCGTCGGTGCCGAGCGCCAGGCACAGGCGCGCCGCCTGCTCCAGCACGGCGTCCGGCGTGGTCAGCTGCCGCACGCGGTCGCGCGCCTCGCTGATGCGCGTGCGCAGGGCGGCCGCCGCCGCGCCGCATTGCGCGACGAAGCCGGCCGGATCGCGGTCGAACGCCTCGCGCCGGCGCAGCACCTCGACGCGTTCGGCGAGCGCCGTGGGCGTGGTCACCTCGACCGCCAGGCCGAAGCGGTCGAGCAGTTGCGGGCGCAGCTCGCCCTCCTCGGGATTGCCGCTGCCGACCAGCACGAAACGGGCCGGATGCCGCACCGAGAGCCCCTCGCGCTCGACCACGTTCTCGCCGGAGGCGGCGACGTCGAGCAGCAGGTCGACCAGGTGGTCCTCGAGCAGGTTGACCTCGTCGATGTAGAGGAAGCCGCGATGCGCCCGCGCCAGCAATCCCGGCTCGAACGCGCGCACCCCCTCGGTCAGCGCGCGTTCCAGGTCGAGCGCGCCGACCAGGCGATCCTCGGTGGCGCCGAGCGGCAGGTCGACGGTCGGCACCCGCGCCATCCGCGTCCGCGGCTTGCGCCCGGAGGCGCGCGCGGCACAGCTCGGACAGTCCTGCCGATCCGCCTGCGGGTCGCAGCCGTACGGGCAGTCCTCGACCACCCGGATCTGCGGCAGCAGGCCGGCCAGCGCGCGCACCGCGGTCGACTTGCCGGTGCCGCGATCGCCCAGCACCAGCACCCCGCCGATGCCCGGATCGATCGCCGCCAGCAGCAGCGCCCGCTTCATCTCGTCCTGGCCGACGATCGCCGTGAACGGGAACACCCGGCGCACCGGCGCCGCGTCCGGCGCGTCCGCACGAGGCGGTGCCGCGACCGGCGCCAGCACGTTCACGCGACGCCCCGCGCGGCCATCAGGCGCTGCGCTTGAGGCTGCAGGCGAACCATTCGGTGCTGAGGCTGTCGACGAGGTGGTCGATGTCGGCATCCGAGTGCAGCGGCGACGGGGTCAGCCGCAGCCGCTCGGTGCCGCGCGGCACCGTCGGGTAGTTGATCGGCTGCACGTAGATGCCGTGATGCGACAGCAGCCGGTCGGTCAGCAGCCGGCATTGCACCGCGTCGCCGACGATCACCGGCACGATGTGCGACGGGTTGGCCAGATGCGGCACCCCGGCCTCGTCGAGCCGGCGACGCACCCGCGCCACCCGGTCGGCGTGCCGCGCGCGCAGCTCGTCGGCCGCCCGCACCGTGCGGATCGAGGCCAGCGCGCCGGCGGCGACCGCGGGCGGCGTCGCGGTGGTGAAGATGTAGCCCGAGGCGAACGAGCGCACGAAGTCGCACAGCAGGCTGGAGGCGGCGATGTAGCCGCCGACCACGCCGAACGCCTTGGCCAGCGTGCCCTCGATCACCGTCAGCCGGTCGGCCACCCCGTCGCGCGCGGCGATCCCGGCGCCTTCGGGTCCGTACAGCCCGACGCCGTGCACCTCGTCGAGATAGGTCATCGCGCCGTGCGCCTCGGCCACCTCGCACAGGTCGCCGATCGGGGCGACGTCGCCGTCCATCGAATACACGCTCTCGAAGGCGACCAGCTTGGACACCTCGCGCGGCAGTGCCGCCAGGCGCTCGCGCAGGTCCGCGGCGTCGTTGTGCCGGAAGATCTGCCGGTCGGCGCGGCTGTGCCGGATCCCCTCGATCATCGAGGCGTGGTTGCCCGCATCCGACAGCACCACGCAGTTCGGCAGGCTGGCGGCGAGGGTGCCCAGCGTGGTCCAGTTCGACATGTAGCCCGAGCCGAACAGCAGCGCCGACGGCTTGCCGTGCAGGTCGGCGAGCTCCGCCTCGAGGGCGACGTGCACCGTGCTGGTGCCGGCGATGTTGCGGGTGCCGCCGGCGCCGGCGCCGAACCGGTCCAGCGCCTCGTGCATCGCCGACAGCACCGAAGGATGCTGGCCCATGCCGAGATAGTCGTTCGAGCACCAGACGGTGACGTCGCGCGCCGCCGACTCGCTCGCCTCGTTGCGCCCGAGCGCCTGCGCGCCGTGCAGGGTCGCCTTCGGATACGCCCCGGCCTGACGCTCCAGCTCGGCGAACACCCGGTAGTTGCCCTCGCGACGCAGACCGTCGAGCCGACGCTGGAAGAAAGCCTCGTAGTCCATCCTGGTCCTCCTACCCTAAGGCCAGGGCTCTGCCCTGGACCCGCTCAAGGCTCAGCCTTGAGAATCCATT
>CAXUCM010000420.1:0-2531 GCA_964249315.1 uncultured Acetobacteraceae bacterium
GCTAGGAATAATCCGGCGGCAACGTCACCGCCGGGTGTCTTTGGATAAAAGCTCAGAGCCTTCTGCGATTAGATCGCAAGTTTGTCGGCGATTGTGCCCAGAACGCCCTTGCCGGGGTCGATCGAGCCACCGCACGTTTTGATGATCCCCATTTCGTCGGACGATCCCCAGCGCTCTACGATCTTGCCGCCCTCAAAACGCGCGATCTGCACGCCACGCACGTCGATCGTCTTTCCTGTAGGTGCAAGACCATGGAAGTCACCCTTGTGGGTGCCGTGCACCTTGTACGCCATCGCGACGTTGTGTTCGTCCTGCACCAAATGATCGACGGTTACATTGAGGTCCGGAACGGCCGAGCGCATCGTCGAGAAGAAATCGATGAAGCCCTTCGGACCAGGGCCCTGGTCCGGTGCAGGATCGTGATCGACGACGTTTGGCGCAAAAAGCTCGTTCAGAGCTTGCAAATTGCCGTTTGAAATGGCCTCGCCCAGCTTTTTGTTGGTCTCGAGGTTTTGCTCTTTGCTCATGTGGTCTCCATTGGGTTGGAGCACCCTTAATGACGCTGGGCTTGGAACGATCCAAACGGATCCAGCCCACGCAGCTGACAACCAGGGCCGGCGGCTTGATGCCACCGGCTCTGCTTCATGTACGTCTAACATTACAGTTGCATTCTGCATTTGAGATGGGCGTGTCTTGCTGCGGCTTGGTGAGCGCGTCGCCAGAGGCTCCATGCGATGACCTCGGCCGGCTCGATCCGTCGTTGCGCGAGGCGGATCGCGATGCGGCGGATTTCCTGCATCGACCAGCGGATCAGGAGCGGGGCGTACTGCGTCGCGCCATCGTTCTTTTTGGGGGCGGTGGGGCGTTGCGTTGGCGTGATGACGTATCGCGGCCAGCATGGCGAAGGCCAGCATGACCAGCGAGACGTGACGGTGCCAGCCGTGCCAGGAGCGGGTCTCGTTGTGGTCGAGACCAAGCTCGTTCTTGGCCGCCTCGAAGCTGTCCTCGATCGCCCAGCGGCGGCCTTCCACGGCGACGAGGGTCTCGAGCGTCGTGCCACGCGGGCACCAGGTCGAAAAGAACGCCATCGACCCGTCGGCGATGCAGCGCCGCACGAGGAGACCTCGCGTCCAGAGGCCGGGCGGCCCGTCGAACGCCTGGGCATAAAACTCCTGGGCGTCGAGGTCGGCGAGGTCCAGGTAGGACCAGTCGTGCAGCCGTGCGCCCTTGCTGCCGTCTCCGGCCGACACGCGCGTCCAGGCGTCCTCCGGCAGCTCGCGCGCGATCGCCTCCGCGGTGCCCGAGACGAGCCGTTCCTTTCCCCAGGAGTGGAACGGATGGTTGGCGTTGGCGCCGAGCACGTAGCCCTTGCCCGCCCGCCGCAACGCCATCTTGACATCGCCGGTGCCGTAGACGGTGTCGGCGGCCACCCAGGCGAATGGCACTTGCGCCGCGATCGCCCGCTCGATCATCGACACGGCGAGCTTCGGTTTGGTGGCGAACTTCGTGCCGTCAGGCACGTGGGCCGCGGCCAGGCGCGCGGGATCGTCGCTCCAGGCCTTGGGCAGGTATAGCGCACGATCGACGAAGGCGTGGCCGTACCGCGAGACATAGGCCGCGAAGACGCCGATCTGGCAGTTGGTGATCTTGCCCGCCGAACCCGTGTACTGCCGGCCGACGCCGCACGAGGCCTTGCCCTGCTTCAGGAAGCCGGTCTCGTCGATCACCAGCACGGCGTCGGCATCGGCGAGTGTCTCCAGCGCGTAGTCGCGCACGATGTCGCGCAGGGCGTCGGCGTCCCACTGCGCGCGTCCCAGGATCGCCTGCTGGCGCCACGGACCAGGGTCGCCCGCCGCCTCCGCACGCGACCAACCGGTCTTGCGCCGCTCGCCCCCCAGCAGGCCGTCGAGGAACAGCCCCGCGGACGCCGCCATCCGCTCCTGCTGGAACAGCGGCCGCATCCGGGCCTTCACCGCCCGAAGCGACGACGCCCAGAGCTCCAGCGTCTCCTCGATCGGTGCGCCAGCCATCCACGATCCCCCGAATCATGGAAGCTCATGGATTCAGAGATGAAGACGCACCGCAACTGTAATGCTAAGCACCATTATCACAAGCACAAACCTTCGAAGGCCATGTCAGGCGGGTCGACAAGCTCGCAGACCACGCCCGGCCCGGACAACCAAGCCAGGTCAGTTATCTGTTCGGATCACTGCCACGAAGGCGAAAGCCACGGCGGCGGGCAGCAGCATGCGCCCGCGCCAGCGGTGCCTTGCCACCCAGTCCCAAGGACTGCGACGGCAGCAGTTGCGAGGCCGAAACAGCAGGCGAGAACGATCACAGCCGTCGCCGTACTCCCAAGCTTTCACCGGTATAGGTGATGAGGCCGATTAACTCCTGGTGCCGGTGTCGGGCACGCATCGGGCGATGACCTTGCCTTTGAGCACGCTGGGCGCCGCGAACAGGGTCGTCGTGCCGTTCCGCTTGTAGTCGGGCGTGAGGGTCGCGCGTATTGATCGGACACAGATCAGAGT
>CAXUCM010000420.1:2541-3079 GCA_964249315.1 uncultured Acetobacteraceae bacterium
TTATTACAGAAGTTTGGATCGTTCGCCAATATAAAACGTACGCTTTCGCAAGGCGATAGACTGGGTAAGGTATCCAGCGGAAGCTCGGTTAAAGGCGGAACTCGACCAACTAACGCGGCATGAACTGACAGGGATCGCGCAGCCTGAATATTATAGCCGCTCGCCGTCTGCAATACCGCGAGATCCGCCCAAACCGATACTGACAGAGGATATCGAAATTTGAGAACATCGAATAATTCGAGCGCGTAGGCCGTATCTTCTGTCAAGCCGATGAAGAGGCACCAGCCTGACAGCGATGACACATCCATGGGATGCGCGGCGGAAAGAAATCGGGCAAGGGCGTCGGGTTTTCGGATTTTCGCCAGATACATGCCTGCGAGCAACCAGTCGGCAGACGTTGCATCACCTTCCAAACCTTCATCCGATTCGACATCGAAGTTTGCGCCGAGAAGACTAAGCAACAGACGGTTTCGTACTGACATGTCCGATCCTTGGTCGATGGCCGAATTACCTATTTCCGAACCGCACTACATCAGAC
>CAXUCM010000421.1:0-3075 GCA_964249315.1 uncultured Acetobacteraceae bacterium
CACGGAACCCGCTCCAGCTCGTTGTTTTGGCGAGCATCTTTATCCAATCAGATGGCTCCATCTGGTCGGATGATGCTCTATAGAGAGAAGCTCGCGTCGAAAACGACCTCCGCAGCCTTCGTACCCGCTTCGCGGCTCAGCCGCCGAGTGGGTCGATAGGCGGAGCCCCGGCCTCGACCGGATCGGCGGGTCCGACGCCGAGCCTGCGCAGCGATTGGCGGAAGAAGTCCTCTCCGCCGAAATTGCCGGATTTCAGCACCAGCGCCAGGCCGGCATGGCGCCGGCCGACCGTGTGCAGGATCGGCACTCCCGGTGCGATCGACGAGCCGATCCGGAACGCCTCCAGGCCGAGCCGGTCGACCACGGCGCCCGACGTCTCGCCGCCTGCCACCACCAGTCGGCCGACCCCGGCCGCGACCAGCGCCTCGGCGATGCTCGCCAGCGCCTGTTCGACCACGTGGCCGACCCCGGCCGCGCCATGCGTGCGCTGTAACGCCCGCACGGAAGCAGGCGTATCGCTGCTGGCGATCAGCACCGGTCCGTCGCCGATATGTGCCAGCGCCCAGTCCCGTGCCGTCGACACCGCCGCGTCGCTTTCGAGCAGCCGGGCGACATCGAGTCGCAGGCACGGGATTTCGCCCCGGACCTGCTCGATCTGACGCAACGTGGCGGCCGAGCAGCTTCCCGCCAGGATCACGGCCGTACCCGTGGCAGTCGCGTCCGGTGGCGCCATCGCGCCAGCACGGGCGCCGCGCGCGGCCAGCAGGCGCGCCAGGCTGGAGCCGAGCCCGGAGGCGCCGACGGAAACGGCGGCCGTGAGAGCTGCCTCGGCGATGACGTCGAGGTGACGCGGTGCGACCGAGTCGGCGATGGCCGCCCCGGCCCCGTCGGCGGCTGCGTGCGCGAGGGCCGCGTGCACCGCGGCGGGACCCTCCTCCACCACCGCCAGCGGCACCAGCGCCACCGGATGCGCGCTCTGCCGGGCGAGCACGCGCACCAGGTTGGAGTCCCGCATCGGATTGAGCGGATGATCCTTCAGCGAACTTTCCTGCAGCAGCGTCTCGCCGACGAACAGGTGGCCCTGGAAGACGGCGCGGCCGTTCTCCGGAAATGACGGGTTCACCAGCACGATGCCGGCGCCGGCGCGCGCGCGCAGCGCATCGAGCACCGGCCCGATATTGCCCCGGTCGGTGGAGTCGAAGGTCGAGCAGATCTTGAACAGCACGTGCGCGACGCCGCGCGTGCGCAGCCATCCTTCCGCCTCCAGCGACTGCGCGACCGCGCGCGCCGGCTCGATCGAGCGGGTCTTCAGCGCGATCACGACGGCGTCCGTCTCGGGCAGCGCCGTGGCCTCGCGCGGCACGCCGATCGCAAGCACCGTGCGCAGGCCGTTCATCGACAGCATGCTGGCGAGATCCGAGGCGCCGGTATAGTCGTCGGCGATGCAGCCGAGCACGATGTTCATGAGGGCGGCGCACCCGTGCGCGACGATGCGTAAGGCCTGAACCAGCCGAGCCCGTCGGTCGTCGTCCCGCGCGGCCGATACTCGCAGCCGACGAAGCCGTCATAGCCGAGACGATCGAGCTCGGCGAACAGGAACGGCCAGTTCAGCTCCTCGCCGTCCGGCTCGTGCCGGCCCGGGACGCTCGCCACCTGCACGTGGCCGGTGATCGGCAGCAGCCGGCGCAGCGCCATGCTGAGGTCGCCATGCATGATCTGGTGATGGTAGAGATCGAACTGCAGCTTCACGTTGGCCAGCCCCAGTTCCGCGATCAGCCGCGCGGCGGCTTCGAAATCGTCGAGGAAGTAGCCCGGCATGTCACGCCGGTTGATCGGTTCCAGCACCAGGTCGAGCCCGTGTCCGGCCAGGCGCCCGGCGCAGTCTCGCACCGCGTCCCGGTAGGCGGCGACCGCCCGCGGCTCGGCGGCAGGCGCGATCCCGGCCATCAGATGCAGCCGGCCGACGCCGGTCGCCTCGGCATAGTCGAGCGCGCGGGTGAGGCCCTCCCGCAGCTCGGCGTGGCGCGACGGCAACGCCGCGAGGCCGCGCTCTCCCGCCGCCCAGTCGCCGGGAGGCAGATTGAACAGCGCCACCGTGAGCGCGTTGCGACGTACCCGCTCGGCCACCGCCTCGGGGCTGGCCTCATATGGAAACAGGAACTCGACCGCCTCGAAGCCGGCATCCGCCGCCGCGTCGAACCGGTCGAGGAAGGCATGCTCGTTGAACATCATCGTCAGGTTGGCGGCGAACCGGGGCATCAGCTCGCCTCCGTCGGCCCGGGCAGGGGGATCCCTGCGATCAGCGCGTAGAGCCGTGCCACCGAGGCGTCGTCGTCGCGCCCCATCCCGGCCGCCGCCGTCATCAGGTACATCTGCAGCGCCGCACCCGCGATCGGCACCGGAAACTTCGCCTCGCGCGCCATGTCCAGCACGATGCCGAGATCCTTGGTGAAGATCTCGACGGCGCTGCGCGGCGCGTAGTCGCCTTCCAGCACGTGCGGGATGCGGTTCTCGAACATCCAGGAATTGCCTGCGGACTTGGTGATCACCTCGTAGACGCGGGCGAGATCGAGACCCTGCCGGGCGGCGAAGCTGATCGCCTCGCACGCGGCGGCGATGTGCACTCCGGCGAGCAGCTGGTTGACCATCTTGAAGGCCGCACCCTGGCCGGCCTCGGCACCCAGCTCGTACAGCGTGCCGGTCATCGCCACGAGCGCCGGACGCGCGCGGGCGAAGGCGGCAGCGCTGCCGGAGGCGAGCATGGTCAGGCTGCCGTCGGCGGCGCGGGCGGCGCCGCCGCTCATCGGCGCGTCGAGGTAAAGTCGGCCGCTCGCCTCCAGCCTGGCGCAGAGCGCACGGGCCATCTCCGGCGCCATCGTCGCCGACGAGATGAACACCGTGCCCTCCGCCATGGTCCCGGCGCAGCCCTGCGGACCGAACAGCACCGCCTCGGTCTGTGCCGCGTTGACTACCGCGGCGACGACCGCGTCCGCGCCCGCGACGGCTTCCGCCGGGCTTGCCGCCTGGGTGCCGCCGGCTTGCGCGAGTCGCGCGCTCGCGGCCGGCGTCACGTCG
>CAXUCM010000422.1:0-2538 GCA_964249315.1 uncultured Acetobacteraceae bacterium
TTTCGGCGAGCATCTTTATCCAATCAGATGATTCCATCTGATCGGATGATGCTCTAGCAGGCACGGATCGCCGCTACCATTAGGACAATACCCTATGAGTTCATGAAGGATTGCCATGAATGCGCGTCCATCTCTGGACGACCTGGCCGCGCTGGCGGCCATCGCCAGCCATCGCAGCTTCCGCCGTGCCGCCGACGAGCTCAGCGTCTCGCCGTCGACGTTGAGCCACATGGTCCGCGCGCTCGAGCAAAGGCTCGGCTTACATCTGCTGCACCGCACGACGCGCAGCGTGGCGCCGACCGAGGCGGGCGCGAGATTGCTGGACCGGCTGCGTCCGCTGCTGGACGCCTTCGACGGGGCTCTCGGTGAGGTCGCGGCCGTGCGGGACGCGCTGGTCGGCACGCTGCGGATCAACACCAGCGACAGCGCGGCCTCCCTGCTGCTCGAGCGCATCGTGCCGACGTTCCTGGAGCGATATCCGGCGGTTTCGCTCGATCTGGTGACGGAGGAGCGGCTGGTCGACGTCGTCGCGGAAGGCTTCGATGCCGGCGTGCGGCTGGCCGAGGCGGTGCCGCTTGACATGGTCGCGGTTCCGATCGGCGGACACGCACGGTTCGTCGCCGTCGCGTCCCCGCGCTATCTCGACCGGCATCCCGCGCCGCCGACGCCGCAGGATCTGCACGGACATTGCTGCATCCGTTTCCGGCTGGGCAGCGGGCGTCTGTATCGCTGGGAGTTCGCCCGTCACGGGGTCGAAATCTCGGTCGACGTGCCGGGGATCCTGACGGTCGACTCCACCGCGCTGGCGATCCAGGCCGCCGCGTCCGGCCTCGGCATCGCCTACGGACCGGAGCGGACGGCGGCGCCGTATCTGGCGCGCGGGGCGCTGCTCGGCGTCCTCGACGAATGGTGCCCGCGCTGGCCCGGCCTGTGCGTGTACTACCCGCGGCACCGCCACATGACGCCGGCCCTGCGCGCCTGGCTGGAGGTGGTGCGGGCCGTGGAAGGCCCGACCTCGGAGTGAGACGGACCAGCATGACCGGTTTGCCGAGCCCGACCTACGACGCGAACCGCGCAAGCCGGCCGCGCGGCGTGCCGAGCACGCAATCGTCGCGCATCACCGGCTCGCCGCGCAGCACCACCCCGACCGGCCAGCCGGTGACCGGCATGCCGTCGAACGGGGTCCAGCCGGCCGGCGTGGCAATCCACTCGTTCTCGATGCGTCGCCTGGCCTGCATGTCGACCAGGGTGAAGTCGGCATCGTAGCCGGCGGCGATGCGGCCCTTGCCGAGCAGCCCGTAGACGCGCGCCGGACCCGACGCCATCAGGTCGACCAGCCGGCCGAGCGACAGCCGGCCGGCATTGACGTGGTCCAGCATCACCGGCAGCAGGGTCTGCACCCCGGGCAGCCCGGCCGGACAGTCCGGCCAGGGCCGTGCCTTCGCCTGCAGCGAGTGCGGCGCGTGATCCGAGCCGATGGTATCGACCAGCCCGTCGCGCACCGCCTGCCAGCTCGCCTCGTAATGCCTGCGATCGCGGATCGGCGGGTTCATCACCGCGAGGCTGCCGAGCCGCTCATAGCATTCAGGCGCCACCTGGGTCAGGTGGTTGACCAGCACCTCGACGGTGGCGACGTCGCGGCAGCCGGCCAGATACGCCAGCTCCTCGGCCGTCGAGACGTGCAGGATGTGCGCCGGCCGTCCGGTCGCGCGCGCCAGCGCGACGATCCGGCGCGTGCCGAGGAAGGCGCATTCCTCGTCGCGCCAGACGCGGTGGTGGTCAGGCGCCATCCCGACCTCGAATAGCGCGCGTCGCGCCTGCAGCCGATACTCGTCCTCGCTGTGAAAGGCGATCCGGCGGCGGCCGTGTCGCATCACCCGCTCGATGCCGGCATCGTCCTCGATCATCAGGTCGCCGGTCGAGGAGCCGGCGAACAGCTTGACCGCGCAGACCCCGTCCAGCCGCTCGTACTCGCCGAGCGTCTCGGTGTTGGCGCGGGTGGCGCCGACATAGAGCGCGAAGTCGGTCCAGCTCGCGCACTGCGCGTAGTCCTGCTTCCAGGCGATGCTCCGCGCGTCGGTGATCGCCGGGCTGGTGTTCGGCATGTCGAACACGGTGGCGATGCCGCCGAGCAGCGCCGCCCGCGTGCCGGTCGGGATGCTCTCCACCGCGGCGTCGCCCGGGTCGCGCAGATGCACGTGCGGATCGATCAATCCCGGCAGCACGTGCAGGCCGCGCGCCTCGAGGACGCTGTCGGCGTCGTCGTCGCGCGTGACGCCGAGCGTCGCGATGCGCCCGTCGCGCACGCCGAGATCGATGCGGTGCTCGCCCCAGGGCAACACGCAGACGCCGCCGGCGATGATCAGGTCGTAGTGCATGTCCGGCTCCCCGCGATCAGGCCGACAGGGTTTCGAACACGTCCCCTTGCGGCGCAAGCCCCTGCACGTGCACGCGATGCCACAGCGCGTAGAACAGCAGCGTCCAGGCGGCGCGCTGCTCGCGACGGCCGCTGGCATGACGGAACAGCCGCGTCACCGC
>CAXUCM010000422.1:2548-3075 GCA_964249315.1 uncultured Acetobacteraceae bacterium
CCCCCCCCGCGCCCCCCGCCCGGGGGGCGGCCAGCGCCGCCCGGGCCGGCGGGCCCCCCCCCCGCGGCCCCCGCCGCTCGCCGACGCCGGCGATCCAGGCGCCGACCGGCACGGTGAAGCCCTGCTTGGCGGCGAACGGCCTGGCTTGCGGCACGCGCGCCTCCAGCCAGCGTCGCAGCAGCCACTTGCCCATCCGCCCGCGCACCTTGAGCAGGTCGGGCAGCAGGAACGCCGCCGCGGCGACGCCGGGATCGAGCAGCGGCGTGCGTCCCTCGACGCCGTGCGCCATCAGGCAGCGATCCAGCTTGAGCAGCAGGTCGTTGGGCAACCATTCGGCGATGTCGGCCTGCTGCGCCGCCAGCAGGCGCGAGCCGCGCGCCGGCCGGCCGGCCTGCCCCATCTGGCTGGTGAGCTCGGCGGCGGCGATGCCGCGTCGCCAGTCCGGCGGCGCGGCGCGCAGCACGCCGAGCCCGTCGAAGCTGCCGCGCCGGCGCATCGGACGGCCGCCGCGCCACCAGGGCAGCATG
>CAXUCM010000423.1:0-3069 GCA_964249315.1 uncultured Acetobacteraceae bacterium
CCACCGCCGGCATCGGCTGGCTGGACCAGGGCAAGGACGAACAGGCTGGGGACGACCAGACCGGCCTCGGGGTGCCGCGCACCGGCACGATGTCATGGAGCGACTTCGCCTGGATGCGGCAGAAGCGCGAGCCGCGCATCGGCGACGTGGTGATGGTCGAGGCCCAGGCGGATGCCGGTCCGGGGACACAGCACCTGCAGCTGCGCCAGATCCCCGAGGTCGAGGGCGCGATGGTGTCGATGAACCCGCATACCGGGCGCGTGCTGGCGATGGTCGGCGGCTGGTCGTTCGAGCAGTCGCAGTTCAACCGCTCCACCCAGGCGCTGCGCCAGCCGGGCTCGTCGTTCAAGCCGCTGGTCTACCTGGCGGCGATGCAGCAGGGCATCTCGCCGGCGGACAAGTTCCTCGACGCGCCCTACGTCAACGGCAGCTGGCGGCCGAACAACTACGAGCTCGACTTCAACGGCCCGACCAGCCTGCACGACGCGCTGCGCAACTCGCTCAACCTGGTGACGATCCGGCTGGCCGCGCATATCGGCATGGCGGCGGTGGCCAAGGTGGCGATCGACCTGCACGAGGTCGACGCCATGCCGAAGGTGCTGCCGGCGGCACTCGGCGCGGTGGAGACCACCGTGCTGCGCGAGGCCGGCGCCTATGCCTGCATCGCCGAGGGCGGCCGCTCGGTGCTGCCCAGCCTGATCGACACGGTGCAGGATCGCGACGGCCACGTGATCTGGCGGCCCGAAGGGCTGAACGCGCAGCCGGCCGCGGACCCGTCGCTGCCGCCCCCCGTGGCCGACCAGCGGCCGCAGGTCGCCGACCCGGAAAGCAGCTACCAGGTGGTGCGGATGATGCAGGACGTGATCGCGCGCGGCACCGGCATCCCGGCCGGGGCCGGCATCACCCAGCCGATCGCCGGCAAGACCGGCACCAGCCAGGACTTCAACGATGCCTGGTTCGCCGGCTTCTCCCCGGACCTGCTCACCGTGGTCTGGGTCGGCTTCGACAATCCGCGCAGCCTGGGCGAAAAGGAGACCGGCGGCACCGTCGCCGGCCCGATCTGGAACCGCTTCATGAAGGCGGCACTGGCGGGCACGCCGCCGGTGGCGTTCCGGGTGCCGGACGGGCTCTCGCTGGTGCGCTACAATACCGGCCAGGGCGTCGCCGTCGACGCCTTCAAGCCCGGCCAGGAGCCGGGTCTGGCCGGCATGGTCGCCGCCGACAGCAATACCGAGCTGGGCGCGCAGGATACCGGCGCGGAGAACGTGCCGGACTCCGAGTCCGAGATGGCCGACGTGCCGGGCGCGCCGCGCTCGACCACCTCGGTGGACCCCTCCAATCCCGGCCTGGCTTCGCCGGCGAGTGCCTCGCAGCCGGGAGGGATGCCGCCCGGGGCGCCGCCGGCGATGCTTGCCGGTGCGGCGAGCGCGGCGCCGCCGCCGCCGCGTCCGGCCGGTGGTGACATCGGCATGGGCGGGCTGTATTGACGCCGGCTCGCGCCACGCAGTCCGGGATCCGAGTTCATGTCCGCCGAGATCGAAGCCCTCAACGAGCAGATCAAGCAGTCGCTGGCGCTGCTGAGGAGGCATCTTTGACTGGGATGTCGCCCTCTCCCGCCTCGCCGAGCTGAACCACCGGTCGGAAGACCCGGAGCTCTGGGCCGACGCCGCGGCGGCGCAGTCGCTGATGCGCGAACGCAACCAGATCGCCTCCGGCGTCGAGGCGGTGCAGCGGCTGCAGACCGACGTCGCCGACGCCATCGAGCTCGCCGCGATGGCCGAGGCAGAGGGCGACGCGGCGATGGTCGCCGATGCGCTGGGCAGCCTGCGTTCGATGGCCGCCGAGGCCAAGCGGCGCGAGATCGAGAGCCTGCTGTCCGGCGAGGCGGACGGCAACGATGCGTTCCTCGAGGTCAATGCCGGCGCCGGCGGCACCGAGGCGCAGGACTGGGCCGAGATGCTGCTGCGCATGTACACGCGCTGGGCGGAGCGACGCGGCTACACGCTGACCCTGATCGAGGAGTCCGCGGGCGAGCAGGCCGGGCTCAAATCCGTCACCGTGCAGGTGACCGGCCCGAACGCCTATGGCTGGCTGAAGACCGAGGCGGGGGTGCATCGCCTGGTGCGCATCAGCCCGTTCGACTCCGCCGCGCGGCGGCAGACCAGCTTCGCCTCGGTATGGGTGTATCCGGTGGTCGACGACACCATCCAGATCGAGATCAACGAGGCCGACCTCAAGGTCGACACGTTCCGCGCCTCCGGCGCCGGCGGCCAGCACGTCAACAAGACGGAGAGCGCGATCCGCATCACCCATGTGCCGACCGGCATCATCGTCGCCTGCCAGACCGACCGCTCGCAGCACCGCAACCGGGCGACCGCGATGGGCATGCTGAAGGCGCGCATGTACGAGGCGGAGCTGCAGCGCCGCGAGGCGGCGGCGGCGATCACCGAGGCGGCGAAGACCGATATCGGCTGGGGCCACCAGATCCGCTCGTACGTGCTGGCGCCGTACCAGATGGTCAAGGATCTGCGCACCGGCGTCGAGCGCGGCAATCCGGACGCGGTGCTGGATGGCGGGCTGGACGATTTCATGGCGGCCTCGCTGGCGGCCCGGGTCGGCGCCACGCGGTCCGAGGCCAGCGCCTCCGCGCAGTAGCCCACGGCTGCCGGATCGGCAGCGACGCCAGGATCCACTTGCAACCGCGCAATCACCGCTGCCGCCATCCTGTGCGGTCTCAGCGCCGCCAATCAGTTATGACAGAAAAGCGGAAGAGGAGATCGTTTGGAATCAAGATGATTAGACTTGATCATTTCGAATCAACAAGGATGCGCAATTTTTAGGCTGATGCTGATTGATTGTTCGGTCGTGCTCATTTTCGATATGCTTCTTGACAGGACCCGGACAAGAACCCCCAATTCCGCCGTGAGCCTGCCACATCGCTGTCATGCGGCGTGCGGCTGGGTACGACGAATGCGCAGTGCATCGCACTGATGGAATCGGACGGTCGGGAACTGCCGCTCCGGTTTCTTGCACTGTGTCCGGGGAACGCGGAGACGGGACGAGGAGGAG
>CAXUCM010000424.1:0-3054 GCA_964249315.1 uncultured Acetobacteraceae bacterium
GCCCTGGACCCGCTCAAGGCTGAGCCATGAGAATCCATTTGTCTTGAACAGGGTGGCGCCCATGGCCGATGGACGCTTGCAGTGGACTTCGCTGGAGACCGATCGTCGTCGGCTGCTGCTCCGTCAGCCGGCCATGCGTCCGCTCGCCGCCTTCGCCGAACGCCTGCGCGCCGAGACCGGCCGCACCGTGCTGGATGCCGATCCTTGCGATGGGGGCGTCGGCGCCGGCCTGCTGCTTCTGCTCGAGCGGCCGGGACGGGGCGCGAGCACGGCAGGGTTCGTCTCGCGCGACAACACGACGCCGACCGCTCGCAATATCCGGCGCCTTGCCGAGGCGGCCGGACTGCCGCGAGATCGCACCCTGATCTGGAACGCGGTACCGTGGACGGACGACGCGACCACGACCGGCAATCGAGCGCCGAAACCAGCGGAGATCCGCACCGGTCTGGCTTGGCTGCCGCCCCTGCTCGCACTGCTGCCGCGTCTGCAGGTGATCGTGCTGGCCGGCCGCGTCGCAGCGCAGGCCGAAACGCTGCTGCGCGCCGAGCGCCCCGACCTGCCGGTGCTATCGATGCCGCATCCGAGCCCGACGATCCTCTGCACCAGCCCGCGCTTTGCCGAACGGATTTTCTCGACCCTGACCGAAGCCGCATCGCACCTGCAGCCGCCGCCATGACCCGGTTCCGCCGCGTCACGCTCCGCACGCCCGATGTCGCGGGAGCGCGGGCGTTCTATACCGAGCTCCTCGGCAGGAACAGTCTGGAGATCGGACTTCTGCCCGAGGAAGCAAAGCGACGCGGCGCCCGCAGCCTGTGGCTTGGTCAACTCGAGGTCGGTAACGTTGAGGCCGCAACGAGCGATTTCATGAGTCGCGGCGCAGTCCGGCTCGGCTCGACACGCAGGACGGCCGATGGTGGTGACGTCGTGATCCTCCGGGATCCTGGCGGGGCAGTGGTTGCCATGACCTCGCAGGCTGCGGCGCAAATCGATGGTGCCGTCGTCTGGTATCACCTGAATACGCGGCAGGTCTCACGAGCCATTCAAAACTACCAGGATCTTTTCGGTTGGCACTTTACGCCACGGTCCGGTTCGAGGGCAGAAGATCAGTACCACGAGTTTGCGTGGCGGACCGGCGAGCCGAATGTAGGCTCTATCGCCGACATAGCCGGGCGACCAGGCGTTCATCCACACTGGTTGTTTCACTTCCAGGTCGCTTCGCTTGAGCACGCTGCCTCGATCATCTGGCGAGCCGGCGGCCTCGTTGTCGGTCCCATGCTGCTTCCGGACGGCCAGCCGATCGTGGTTAGCGACGATCCCTGGGGCGCGACATTCGCGCTCCGCAAAAGCAACGCGACTCCGGTTGATCGCGTGATCTCGCCTTCACCACTGAGACTGCGACGTCAGCTACGCAGGAACTAAAAAGCCCCTTAAGCTGAACGTCCAGAGCCTCGTAATCCGTCTCAAAACGACTCTTGAAGCTTCCAAAGGCATCCTCGCCGGGTTCGAGAATCAGCTTGTGTGCAAGCTGCCGGCGCAACGCGGTCTCATCAGGCCATGGTGCCAGATCGTTCCAGTACAACCGGTCATCGCCGTTCGCCGTGAGGCGCGCATCTGAAAGCCGATCCAGTCATCGACGTAGCGCAAGCCGTGCGCCATCCAGTCCATCGCGACATCGCTCCTCGTAAACAAATGGATTCTCAAGGCTTCGCCTTGAGCGGGTCCAGGGCAGAGCCCTGGCTCTGAAGGACTCACGCCCGGACACGGGCCGGCGTCCCCATGCCGGTGGCAGCGTTCAGGTCGACCGAGAGCACCCGGCTGACGCCGCGCTCCTGCATGGTCACGCCGTAGAGCCGGTCCATGCTCGCCATCGTCAGCTGGTGATGCGTCACTACCAGGAACCGGGTGGCGGTCTCTGACACCATGTCGGCGAGCAGGGCGACGAAGCGTCCGACATTGGCGTCGTCGAGCGGCGCGTCGACCTCGTCGAGCACGCAGACCGGTGCGGGATTGCAGCGGAACACCGCGAAGATCAGCGACAGCGCGGTCAGCGCCTGCTCGCCGCCCGAGAGCAGCGACAGGGTGGCGAGCTTCTTGCCCGGCGGCTGCGCGTAGATCTCCAGGCCGGCGGAAAGCGGGTCCTCGTCGCCGACCATGCCCAGATGCGCCCGGCCGCCGTTGAACATGCGCGCGAACAGCGCCTGGAAATGCCGGTCCACCGAATGGAACACGGCGAGCAGCCGCTCGCGCCCTTCGCGGTTCAGGTGCCCGACCGAGCCGCGCAGGCGCGCGACCGCCGCCTCCAGCTCCTCGTGCTCCTGCGCGATCGCATCGGCGCGTGCCTGCGCTTCGGTGCGCTCAAGCTCGGCGCGCAGGTTGACCGGGCCGATCTCCTCGCGTTCGCGTGCCAGACGCGCGATGCGCCGGCGCAGGCCGGCCTCTGCGTTCTCCGACAGGTCCTCCGGCACCGCCTGCGGCGCCGCCGGCGTCCCGGCGAGCAGCTGCGCCGATATCGCTTCCGCCTGCTCGACGCGGCCAAGCTCGCGCAGCGCGGCCTGCCTCGCCTCGGACAGGGCGGCGTCCGCCTGCCGTCGGGCCACCTGCGCCCCGGCCAGCGCCTGCGTGGCCAGTCGCAGCTCGGCCTGCGCCGCCGCGTGCGCCCGCGCTGCTTGCGCCGTCGCGTCGGATTGCTCGGCGCGTCGTCGTTCGACCTGCTCCGGGACCGTGACCCGTGACGCGTGCAGCTCCGCCTCGGCCGCAAGCCGTGCCTGCGCCGCCGCGTGACCCTGTCGTGCGGCCGCGTTGGCGCGGGCCCACTCCGTCTGCGAGGCCGCCAGGCTGTCACATGCCGCCGCCAGTGCGGCGGCTTCGGCGACGAGCCCGGCATGCACGTCGCGACACTCCGTCTCGTGCTCGCGCGAGCGGGCGAGCGCCGTCCGTGCCGCGAGCGCTGCATCGGCAGCTTGCGCCGGGTCGGGCAGCGCTGCCGCTTCCTCGCGCAGGGCCGCGACGGAGCTGGCGCAGACGCAAGACCAGGCGGCAGGCGCGGCGCGGCTC
>CAXUCM010000425.1:0-3048 GCA_964249315.1 uncultured Acetobacteraceae bacterium
GCGCCGCTGCAGGCGCGCGCGCTGCCGCCGGGGGCGGTGGCGAGCCTGCTCGGCGGCCGCGACGTGGTGCTGCGGGCGGCGCCGCCCAACCCGGCCAGCGTGCACGGCGAGGCGGCGCTGCTGGCGCGCCACGACGCGCTGCTGCGGGTGCCGGCCGCCGGCATGCCGCCGATGCTGCTGGCGCTGGCCGCGCGCGACGACGCGATCCTGGGCGCCACCCTCGCCGATGGCGCCGGGACCGCCGCCCTCGCCTTTCTCGGCCGCGTGCTGGCAGCGCGGATCGAGGCGATCTGGCCGGACCGGCTGTCGTGAGCACGAGCGGCCTGACCGGACGGCAGGCGCTGGAGGGCTTCCTGGAATGGATGCGACACGAGCGACGTGCCGCCGACAACACGCTGGTCGCGTACCGCCACGATCTCGACCGGCTGCTTGGCTTCCTGACCGGTCATCTCGGCGGCGAGCCGGATCTCGCCGGGCTCGACGCGCTGCGGCTCGCCGACCTGAGGGCCTGGCTGGCGCACGAGGCGGCACGGCTGCAGGCGGCCTCGGTGCGTCGTCCGCGCTCGACGCATAGCGGCCGCAACCGCACCCAGGCGCGACGCCTCGCCGCCCTGCGCGCCTTCTTCGGCTATCTCGGCCGCCGGCACGGGCTGCGCAACGTGGCACCGTCCCTGCTGACGCGTCCGCGTGCCGCCCCTCGCCTGCCGCGGCCGCTGCCGGAGGCGCAGGCGCTGGAGATCCCGGACGGTCTGCGCGCGCTGGCACGCAGCCCGATGGCAGCCTCGCGCGATGCCGCCTTGTTCACCCTGCTCTACGGGTGCGGGCTGCGCATCTCCGAGGCGCTGGCGCTCGATGTCGGCGACGTGCCGGGCGCGGGGCAGCCGTTGCGGATCCGCGGCAAGGGCGGCCGCGAGCGGCTGGTGCCGCTGCTGCCGGCGGTGTTCGAGGCGCTGGGCGCCTGGCGCGCGCGGCATCCGGATCCGCGCCCGGGGGCGCCGCTGTTCCTTGGCGTGCGCGGCGGCCGGCTCGATCCGGCGGTGGCGCAGGGTGCGCTGCGCCAGTATCGCCGGCTGGCCGGGCTGCCGGAGCACGCCACCCCGCACGCGCTGCGGCACTCGTTCGCCACCCACCTGATGCAGGGCGGGGCGGACCTGCGCGCGATCCAGGAGCTGCTCGGCCATGCCAGCCTGTCGACCACGCAGGCCTACACGCTGGCCGACGAGACCCGGCTGATGCAGGTCTGGCAGGCCGCCCATCCGCGCGCCGGCACCCGGCACGACGCCGCCAGGTCCAGGAACGATGCCGATGCCGAGTGAGGGCCGGCGCGGCTTCTATCCGCCGCTCGAGCCCTATGCGCAGGGCGTGCTCGAGGTCGGCCATGGCCACCGGATCCACTGGGAGCAGTGCGGCAATCCGGACGGGATCCCGGTGGTGTTCCTGCATGGCGGTCCGGGCGGCGGATGCTCGCCGATGCAGCGCCGGCTGTTCGATCCGCGCGCCTGGCGCATCCTGCTGTTCGACCAGCGCGGCTGCGGCCGTTCGACGCCGCACGCCGGCCTCGACCACAACACCACGTGGGACCTCGTCGCCGATATCGAACGCCTGCGCGAGATGACGCAGACGCAGCGCTGGCTGGTGTTCGGCGGCTCCTGGGGCAGCACGCTGGCGCTGGCCTACGCGCAGCGTCATCCCGAGCGCGCGACCGGCCTGATCCTGCGCGGCATCTTCACGCTGCGACGCGCGGAGCTGCTCTGGTACTACCAGGAGGGCGCCTCCTGGATCTTCCCCGACAAGTGGGAGCGGTTCCTCGCGCCGATCCCCGCCGACGAGCGGCACGACCTGATCGCGGCCTATCGGCGGCGGCTCACCGGCGCGGACGCACGCGCGCAGATCGAGGCGGCGCGCGCCTGGAGCCTGTGGGAAGGCGAGACGCTGACCTTGCGTCCGAGTGCGGAGATCGCCGCCCAGCACGGCGACGACCGCTACGCGCTCGCCTTCGCGCGGATCGAGAACCATTATTTCGCGCACGGCGCCTGGCTCGAGGAGGGCCAGCTGCTGCGCGACGTGCACCGCATCGCCCACCTGCCGGGCGTGATCGTGCAGGGACGCTACGACGTGGCAACGCCGGCGCGCAGCGCATGGGACCTGCATCGCGCCTGGCCGTCGGCTTCGTTCCACCTGATCGACGATGCCGGCCATGCCACCACCGAGCCCGGGATCCTCGACGCGCTGGTGCGCGCCACGGACGGCTTCGCGCGGTCGCACCGGGCTTGATGCCGTGCTGATCCCCCGTCGTGCGCAGACGGGATCGAACAGGTTCGGCTGACATCCCTCGGCGCCTCGCCGCCGGCCTGGTCGCACTCGGCGCCATCGGTGCCGCGGCACCGGAGGCGCACGCGGCCGGGTGCATGCGCCAGCCGGTCGCGTGGCTGGCGCTGCAGGACGATGCCGGCCTGCTCTCGGTGGCGGCTCACATCGCCGGACGACCGGTCCGGCTGATGCTCGATACCGGTTCCGAGGCCGGCCTGATCTCGCCGCAGGCGGCCGCCTCGCTCGGGCTGCACGCGGACGCGCGGGCGCCGGTACGGCTGGAGGGCACCGGCGGCGACGTTGCGGCCCTCGGCGTCGTCGTCGCCCGCGACCTCAGCCTCGGCGGCCTCTCGCTCGGGGACGTGGCGATGCCGCGCGCGCTCGCGGATCGTCTCCGAGCAGGCGGCACGGCGCGTCGGCGTCCGGGCGAGCACGCTGGCGACCGAGCCGGGCGGCGTCAGCAGCGGCGTCGACATGCGCGAGCAGCCCTATCACTGGCACCGGTTCGAGACGCTCGCGATTGCGGACGAGGTGGAGCGGTTGCCGGTGCTGAAGGTGGCGCCGCTCGCCGGCGGGTACGACATGCTGCTCGGCACCGACTGGCTGGCGCACCGCGAGGTCTGGGTCTCGTATGCGACACGCCAGCTGTTCTGGCGCTAGCTGCAGCCATCGAGATGGCTTCGCGGCGAGCCGGGATGAGGTCGAGGCCTCCTCTAGGCCAGGACGCTGCCCTGGACC
>CAXUCM010000426.1:0-2717 GCA_964249315.1 uncultured Acetobacteraceae bacterium
CGGCAGCAGCGCCAGCCGGATGTCCGGGTAGGTAGGGCAGGGAATGGTGCGGAAGCGGTCGGGTCCGATCACCTCGACGACGTGGCCCATCGCGCGCAGCTCGGCCGCGCACGTCGAGAGCGTGCGCACGACGCCGTTGACCTGCGGCATCCAGGCATCCGAGACGATCAGGATCCGGTGCGGCGTGCGCGGCGCGGGCATCGAGGCGTCGTTCACGCCTCGACCGCCGCCGCGGCGGGCCGGCCGTCCGGCTGCGGCGTCCGGCGCTCCAGGAAGGACAGCCGGTTGCGTTCCGCCCAGTCGATCAGCTCCAGCCTGCCGTCGAAATGCTCGACCAGGGCGGTGCAGCTCTCCACCCAGTCGCCGTCATTGACGTAGAGGATGCCGCCGATCTCGCGCATCTCGGCATGGTGGATATGGCCGCACACCACTCCGTCCAGGCCGCGACGGCGGGCCTCGTCGGCGAGCGCGTGCTCGAAGCGGTCGATCGCCATCACCGCGCCCTTGACCTGACGCTTGAGCCAGGCCGAGAGCGAGCGATAGGGCAGGCCGAGCCGGCGCCGGATCGCGTTGAACCAGCGATTGACCACTAGGGCGGCGACGTAGGCGCGGTCGCCGAGCAGGGCGAGGAAGCGCGCGTAGCGGACCACGCTGTCGAACGCGTCGCCGTGCATCACCAGCAGCCGGCAGCCGGTGGCGGTCTGGTGCACCGCATCCTGGCAGAGCCGGACGCCGGCGATCTCCAGCTTCATCGGCAGCCAGCTGCGGAACAGCTCGTCGTGATTGCCGGGGATGTAGACCACGTCGGTGCCGTTGCGGGCCATGCCCAGGATCAGGCGCAGCACCTCGTCATGGTGGCTGTCCCAGTACCAGTGTTTCTTCAGCCGCCAGCCATCGATGATGTCGCCGACCAGATAGAGCGTGTCGCAGGAGATCCGGCCGAGGAAGTCGGCGAGGAAGTCGCTGCGGCAGCCGCGCGTACCTAGATGCAGATCCGAAACGAACACGGCGCGGTAGCGCTCCCGGAGCGGCTCGAAAGCGGCTGATCCCATCGGACTCGTCCCTCATCATGGCTCGGGCGCGGCGGTCGCCCTATACGCCGGGCCAGCGAGCCGGACCGTGACGTTTCGATGATGAATGGGTGCTCGCGACGCGCCGCTGCCATGCAAGTGTCACGGTTTCCTGACGGCGCGATCTGGCAGGATCGCGCCGCCGTGCCGCCGCCCCGACCGCGAGTCCCCGCTTCGTGATGCTGGTCATCTACAACCCGACCGCCGGGCGCCGTCGCGTGCGTCATCTCTGGAGCGTGCTCGACGTGCTGGTGGCGCACGGCGTGCGCCTGGAGGTGGTCGAGACACGCAGCGCGGGGCCCGCCCGCTGCGGGGCGCACGTGGGGG
This sequence comes from uncultured Acetobacteraceae bacterium, assembly GCA_964249315.1. Lineage (GTDB taxonomy): Bacteria > Pseudomonadota > Alphaproteobacteria > Acetobacterales > Acetobacteraceae > Lichenicoccus. The sequence goes on from CAXUCM010000426.1 coordinate 1,398, forward strand.
TGGGTTGCGGCATCCGGGTGGGCGGCGCCGCCGGCGGCGACGGCACCATCGCCGAGGTCGCGGACGGGCTGGCGGGCTCGGAGTGCCGGCTCGGCATCATCCCGCTCGGCACCGCCAACGTGCTCGCCCACGAGCTGCGGCTGCCGTTCGGCGCCGGCGACGTCGCCTCGATGCTGGTCTCGGGACGGATCCTGCCGCTCTGGCCCGGGATCGCGCGCAGCGCCGCCGGCAGCCGGCTGTTCGTGCAGATGCTGGGCATCGGCTTCGATGCGCACGTCGTGCATCATCTGTCGCGGCCGGTGAAGCGGCTGATCGGACGCGGCGCCTACGTCGTGCAGACGCTGCGCGAGCTGCCGCGCTACCGCTTCGAGACCATGCAGGTGCGCGTCGACGGCGTCATGCACGAGGCCGGCAGCGTCATCGTCTCCAAGGGCACGCTGTATGGCGGCCCGTACTTGCTGGCGCCGGAGGCGTCGCCGGCATCGCCCGGCTTCTCGGTGGTGCTGTTCGCGCGCGCCGGCATCGGCTCGGCGCTGCTTGCCGGTGCCGCGTTGCCGCTGAACCTGATGGCGCGCCTGCCCGGGATCGTCCGGCTGCGCGCCTCCGACGTCGCCCTGGTCGGCCTGCATGGCTGGCCCGCGCAATCGGACGGGGACGCCGCCGGCTGCACGCCGATGCACATCACCGATGCGACCACGCCGATCGCGGTCCTGGTGGGACAGGCCTGAGCCGGCAGGGCTGCTTGCAAGGCGCCGCGGACTGCTTATCTGTCGGCGTCATGCAGACACAACATTCCGCCGGCCATGACCCGATCGGCTGGCACGGCACGACCATCCTTTGCGTCCGTCGCGGCGCCGAAGTGGCAATGGCGGGCGACGGCCAGGTCACCCTCGGACAGACCGTGATCAAGGGCAACGCCCGCAAGGTGCGCCGCATCGGCCCGGATGGCGCCATCCTGTCCGGCTTCGCCGGCGCCACCGCGGACGCCTTCACCCTGCTCGAGCGGCTCGAGGCCAAGCTCGAGCGCTATCCGAACCAGCTCGAGCGCGCCTGCGTCGAGCTGGCCAAGGACTGGCGCACCGACCGCTATCTGCGTCGGCTGGAGGCGATGATGGCGGTGGCCGACGAGACCCGCTCCTTCACCCTGACCGGCAACGGCGACGTGCTCGAGCCGGAGGACGGGGTGATCGCGATCGGCTCGGGCGGCAACTACGCGCTCGCCGCGGCACGCGCGCTGATGACCGTGGACGGGCTGTCCGCCGAGGCGATCGCGCGTCGGGGGCGGCGCAGCGCCGCCGCGAGCAGCGACAACACCAACGA
>CAXUCM010000426.1:2727-3041 GCA_964249315.1 uncultured Acetobacteraceae bacterium
GGTCGCCCGCCGGGCCATGAAGATCGCCGCCGAGATCTGCGTCTACACCAACCATTCGGTGATCGTGGAGACCCTGGGATCGGATACCGCCGCGACGGAGCGACGCTGATGGACGTGCCGACCTACTCGCCGCGCGAGATCGTCTCCGAGCTCGACCGCTTCATCGTCGGCCAGACCGACGCCAAGCGCGCCGTCGCGATCGCGCTGCGCAACCGCTGGCGCCGCGCGCAGCTGCCCGAGGGCATCCGCGACGAGGTGGTGCCGAAGAACATCCTGATGATCGGCCCGACCGGCTGCGGCAAGACCGAGATCGC
>CAXUCM010000427.1:0-3015 GCA_964249315.1 uncultured Acetobacteraceae bacterium
TTCAAAGGCTTCGCCTTTGATGGGGTTCAAGGGGCAACGCCCCTTGGCTTGCTTGCGGGCGCACTCGCGAGGTCACGCCGCGCCAGGTGCACCAGCTCCGCGCGCACGCCGCCGGCATCCGCCACCGGCGCCGACCAGGCGATGCGTCGCACGCTCTCCCCCTGGGCGAGGTCGCAGCCATCGACGTCGACCGTCGTCATGCGCCAGCCCGGGCTGCCGGCCATGGTGGCGATGGCGTCGGCGTGATCCTCGTTCATGTGCGCGATGATCGACGCTTCCGCACCTGCGACCGCGTCGACCGCTCCCGGATCGGGCGCGAGGTCGCCCTGGCGCAGGCGGTGCGCGCTGGCGAAGCCGCCGATGAAGTGGCCGCCCTCGATCGTCATGCGGAAGATCCGGAAATCGCCCAGACCGGCATAGAACCCGGCGTAGGGATGTCGTGCCAGCCAGCGGGCGCGTAGGGCGGGTTCCTCGGCCGAGCCCGCCTGCCCGGTCACGGTGAGCCTCGGCGCGGTCTGCGGGTTGGTGTCGGTCGCCTCGCCCACGACCATGATCGCGCAGCGCGGGTTGGCCTTGAGCTGGCGGGTATGCTCGGACAGCGACGAGAGCAGCATCAGCACCGAGAGGTCGGGCGCGCAGGCGACGGTCACCAGCGAGGCGAAGGGCTGCTCGCCGCGTTCGGTAGCCAGGGTGGCGGAGGCCGCCGCGCGCAGCAGCGTGCGGGCCTGCCAGGCGGCAGCAGCGTCAGCCATGTCTCGTCCTCCTCCCGATCACTCGGCGGCCAGCATGGTGCCCGTGCTGCGATCCAGCACGAGGTGGCGGCGGTGCATCGCTGCCACCGCCGGATTATGGGCGATGGAGACGATCGTGGTGGCAGGCAGGCGTCGCTTCAGCACGGCATACATCCGGCCCTCGGTCTCGGGATCGAGGCTCGCGGTGGCTTCGTCGAGGAACAGCCAGTCCGGCTTGACCAGCAGCGCCCGGGCGATCGCCAGACGCTGCTGCTCGCCGCCGGACAGCCGCAGCGCCCAGTTCTCGTCCGGGGTGTCGAGGAACGGCAGCAGGTGGGCGAGGTCGGCGTCGCACAGGGCGATCTCCGCCGAGATGGAGGTCGCCGCGTCGGACGCGAGCGGGTAGCAGACGGCATGACGCAAGGTGCCGAGCGGGATGTACGGTCGCTGCGGCAGGAACAGCGTGCTGCCGGCGGGACGTTCGATCCGGCCGGAGCCGAACGGCCAGATGCCGGCGAAGGCGCGGAACAGCGTGGTCTTGCCGGCCCCCGAGGCGCCGCTGACCAGCGTGTCCTCGCCCGGTGCGAGCGACAGGCCAAGCCGTTCGATCAAGGGGGTCCCGTCCGGCAGGGCGAGAGAGACCTCGGACAGTCGCAGGCCGCCATCGCTCGAGGCGCTGCTGGAGAAGCGGCCGGCCTCGGCCGCTCGTGCCGCCTCGACGGCGCGGTCGAAGGTGGCGAGACGGCCGACGGTGGCGCGCCAGCGTGCCAGCGTCGTGAACGAGTCGCCGAACCAGGACAGCGCGCCCTGCACCTCGCCGAACGCCTGGCCGGTCTGCATCAGGCCGCCGAGGCTGATCTTGCCGGCGAAGAAGAGCGGCGCGATCAGCAGTTGCGGCAGCACGCTGGCGACCTGGCTGTAGGAGACGGTGGTGACGTTGAGCAGCAGCATGCGACGCAGGATCTTGATGAAGTTGAACCGGATCGCCTCGAACCCGTGCATCAGCATGCCCCGCTCGTCGGCCTCCCCGCGATGCAGGGCGATGCCCTCGGTGTTCTCGCGCGTGCGGACCAGGCCGAAGCGGAAATCGGCCTCGTAGCGCTGCTGCAGGAAGCGCAGCGGGATCAGGCGCCGTCCGACCAGGTAGGTCAGCAGGGTGCCGCCGAGGCTGAACACCGCCGCCACCCAGACCAGGCTGCCAGGGATGCTGGCGCCGAACAGCCTGACGCCGCGCGACAGCACCCAGAGCAGCACCACGTAGCTGAACAGCGACACCACGTTGCTCATCAGCCCGAGCCCCAGGCTCAGCGTGTCGTCTTCGGGCCGCGCGTTGGCGCCGGCGCCGCAGAACGAGGCGATGTCGTCGGAGAGGCGCTGGTCGGGGTTGTCGGTGGCGATGCCTTCGACGTCGGAGGCGATGCTGATCCGGTAGTAGGCGCGGTCGGCGAGCCAGCGGCGCAGGAAGTCGCCGGTCATCCAGTTGCGCCAGCGGATCTGCAGGTACTGCGTGACGAACAGGGTGAGGCAGCCGAGCAGGATCTCGAACAGGGTCAGGATCAGGAAGCCGGGCATGATCCAGCCGCTGGGCAGCCTCAGCCAGGTGAACATCAGCGCCAGGAATCCGTGCAGGTCCTTCTGCTGGAAGGTGTTGAACAGCAGATTGCTCCAGAACGTGAACAGTACGCCGAGCTCGGTCTGCACGATCGCCAGCAGCCCGACGCCGATCAGCATCGCCAGGGCCGACCGCCGTTGCTCGGACTGGAAGAAATAGGGCTTGAACAGCCGCCAGCTATCCGCGAGCACCGGCCCCAAGTTGCGCATCGTCGACCCATCCAGGTTGCATGCCCTACCTAGGCTACGAGCGCGCCCTCCTGCCAGCGGCAAAGCCTTACAATGCGGTCACGACCCATCGCCTGCCCACGCGTACCGTCGCTTAGAAGCGCTGCGCCATCCCTGCCAGGATGGTGCGTCGGAGGCCGTATGGCGGCGCGCCGACGCCGACGCCGGTGCCGTCGCGGATCTCGTAGGCGCGGTCGAGCAGGTTGATGACGTCGAGGCGGAGCTGGGTGCCGCGCAGCGGGCCCGTCTTGAAGGTCTGCACGGCGGCGAGGTTGACCGTGGCGTAGCCCGGCAGCGCCTGGCCGTTGGGGATGGTCCCGTCGGCGCGCAGGCCGCCGCCGACGATCAGGTCGGCGGACAGCCGGGCCTGATGGTCGGTGCGTCGGAACAGCGTGGTGGCGGCGCGGCCGAAGCCGGCCCAGCGCTCGTCATGGTCGAGATGGAT
>CAXUCM010000428.1:0-2981 GCA_964249315.1 uncultured Acetobacteraceae bacterium
GGGTTTGGGGCGGAGCCCCGACCTTTCCAAGCGTATCAGATCGCGACGCGGACGCCCAACTCCACCACGCGGTCGCTCGGGATGCGGAAGAACTCGGTCGTGGTCACCGCGTTGCGCGCCATCAGCAGGAACAGCGACAGCCGCCAGATCGGCATGCGCGGGATGGTGGCGCGCACCAGCACCTCGCGGCTGAGGAAGTAGCTCGCCTGCATCGGGTCGAACACGACGCCGCTGGCGCGCAGCTCCTCCAGTGCCCGCGGCAGGTTCGGGCTCTCCATGAAGCCGTAGCGCAACACCACGCGATGGATGCCGGGCGCCAGCTCCTCGACCTGCAGCCGCTTGCCGCCGCCGGCCTCCGGCCGGTCCAGGTTCTGGATCGTGACGAACAGCACCTTCTCGTGCAGCACCTTGTTGTGCTTGAGGTTGTGCAGCAGCGAGGCGGGAACGAAGTCCGGGTTGCCGGTCAGGAACACCGCCATGCCCGGCACCCGTATGGTGCGCGATTGCGGCAGCCGGGCGAGGAAGGAGGCGAGCGGCATGCTGTCCTGCTTCCAGCGCAGGGCGAGCAGCTCGCGGCCGCGCTTCCAGCTCGTCATCAGCGCGGTCAGCACGATGCCGAGCAGCACCGGCACCCAGCCGCCCTGCGGGATCTTCAGCGCGTTGGCAGCGAAGAACACGCCGTCGATCAGGAAGAAGCCGCCGAACACGCTGACGGCGGCGAACCGCGACCAGCCATACTGACGGCGGAACGCCACCATGGCGAGGACGCAGGTGCACATGAAGGTGCCGGTGACGGCGATGCCATAGGCCGAGGCGAGCGCGTCCGAGGAGCGGAATGCCAGCACCAGCAGCAGCACGCCGATCATCAGCGCGCGGTTGACCTGCGGGACGTAGATCTGGCCTTCCTCGTTCGGGTTGGTGTGCAGCACCCGCATGCGCGGCAGGTAGCCGAGCTGCACCGTCTGGCGCGCGATCGAATAGGCGCCGGTGATCATCGCCTGGCTGGCGATCACCGTGGCGGCGGTGGCCAGCACCACCATCGGCAGCCGCATCCAGTCCGGCCCCAGCAGGAAGAACGGATTGGCGATCGCCTTCGGATGGGTGATGATCAGGGCGCCCTGGCCGAGATAGTTCAGCGCCAGCGACGGCAGCACGAAGGCGAGCCAGGCCAGACGGATCGGCGGCCGGCCGAAATGGCCCATGTCGGCGTAGAGCGCCTCGGCGCCGGTGACCGAGAGCACCACCGCGCCGAGGGCGACGAAGGCGAGCCAGCCATGGTGCCAGATGAAGATCGCCGCGTGCTGCGGCAGCAGCGCCTGCAGCACGAACGGGTGGCGTACCACCTCGATCGCGCCGAGGACGCCGATGCTGCCGAACCAGAGCACCATCACCGGCCCGAACATGCGTCCGACGCTGCCGGTGCCGCGCCATTGCAGACCGAACAGCGCCACGATCACCGCGAGCGCGATCGGCAGCACCACCTCGCGCGCCGAGGGCAGGCTGACCTCCAGGCCCTCGACCGCGGAGAGCACCGAGATCGCCGGCGTGATGGTGCCGTCGCCGAAGAACAGGCAGGCGCCGATGATGCCGACCAGCCCGAGGAACCCGCGCAGCCGGTTGCCCGAGGCGACGCGCTGGGCCAGCGCCATCAGCGCCATGATGCCGCCTTCGCCGTTATTGTCGGCGCGCATGATCAGCGTCACGTACTTGATCGTCACGATCAGGATCAGCGACCAGAAGATCAGGCTCTCGATGCCGAGGATCTCCCACCGCGTCGGCGCCCGGGTGCTGACGATGGCGATGGTGGCCTTCAGCGCGTAGAGCGGGCTGGTGCCGATATCGCCGTAGACCACGCCGAGCACGCCCATCACCGAGGCGGCGCAGAGGCTGCCTTTCGGTGGAGCGGTCAGCGCTGCATGGTCGCGCCGATGGCTGATCGGGGCGCTCAGGGCGTCCTCGATGGGCACACCGGCATCACGGTTCATGAAAGGCTCCGAGCGGATCGCCGGCAGGGTGCACGGCACCGGCGAGCGCCCCCATACGACTCAATCCGCCGAAGAGGCAAGCGGCCGCGCCCCGAACAGGGCGGAGCCGACGCGGACCTCGGTCGCGCCCGCCCGGATCGCGGTCTCGAAGTCGCCCGACATGCCCATCGACAGGCAGCCCAGCCCGCACGCGCGCGCCATCGCCGCCAGCGCCTGGAAGTGCGGCCAGGGGTCGTCCGCCGCCGGCGGGATGCACATCAACCCGGTCAGGGCCGTGCCGAACCGCTCGCGGCAGGCCCGGATGAATGCCTCCGCCTGCCCCCGCGCGATGCCGGCCTTCTGCGGCTCGTCGGCGATGTTGACCTGCACCAGCAGCTCCGGCAGCCGGCCGGCGCGTTCGGCCGCGCGCGCGATCGCATCGGCGAGCTTCGGCCGGTCGAGCGTCTCGATGACGTCGAAGCCCGCCACCGCATCGGCCGCCTTGTTGGTCTGCAGCGGGCCGATCAGGTGCAGGCGCAGGTCGGGCGTGCGCTCACGCAATGCCGGGAACTTCGACAGCGCCTCCTGGACGCGGTTCTCGCCGAAGCGGCGCTGGCCCTGCTGCAGCAGCCCGGCGATGCGCTCGGCCGGATGCGTCTTGGACACCGCGACCAGCTGGACCGTCCCGGCCTCGCGCCCGCAACCCTGGGCCGCGGCTGCGATGCGCGCGCGGATCTCGTCCAGAGGGGAGGCCGTCGGCATGGCGACGAAGCTGTGCCTCGGCGGCGGTCGGGTCAAGCGCGGCTGCCGGCATAGCGTTGCTGATTTCCACGGCACGAGGCGGCGGCCCTCTGGTCGCGGACCGAACCCCTGACGTTGCGACCATCGTGTTCCAGCCACTTCGGCAGCGCTCAGGATCGGCCTCGCGCAGGGCTGCGTCGAAAGATTGGGGCTCCGCCCCCATCGATCCGCTTCGCGGCTCGATCGCCGAAGGCCCGCCTTCGGAAACCTCTACTA
>CAXUCM010000429.1:0-2977 GCA_964249315.1 uncultured Acetobacteraceae bacterium
CGGCGAGGTCGGGGTTGCGGTAGGCGGCCCCGTCGACCACCGTCGCTTCCAGGAGCGCCGAGCCCAGGCCCCAGATCATCCCGCCCATGAGCTGGCTCCGGGCGGTGAGGGGATTGAGGACGCGGCCGGCCGCGCAGGCGCCGGTGAGCGCCACCGCCGAGACGCGCGGCGACCAGGTCAGCATCGTCTCCGGCATCAGGCCGGGCCAGCAGGTGGTCACCGCGGGGCAGATCAAGCTGCGCAACGGCTCGGCGGTGGTGGTGGACACCCGCGTGCAGCCCTCCGACGCTGCCGTGCCCACGGTCGCGGACGAATAGCACACGACGAGGAACCGCCATGCGTGTCACCCAACTGTTCATCCAGCGTCCGGTGCTGTCCTGCGTCGTCTCGGTGCTGGTGCTGGTGTTCGGCCTGCGCGCCGAGCAGGCGCTGCCGGTCGCGGAATTCCCGCACACGGTGCACGGCGTCATCGAGATCCAGACCGCCGATTACGGCGCCGATCCGGCGACGATCGCGGGCTTCATCACCACGCCGCTGGAGGGCGCCATCGCCCAGGCCCAGGGCATCGACTACATGACCTCGTCCAGCACGACCAGCAACAGCGACATCGTCGTCCACCTCAAGCTCGACGTCGATCCCGCCCGTGCGCTGGCCGAGATCCAGTCCTACGTGAGCTCGACGACGGCGCAATTGCCGCAGAGCGTGCAGGCCTCGGCGATCTCGCTCTACGCCTCCGGCATGGACGTGCTCGACGTCGCCGCCTCCAGCCCGACGCTGAGCCAGGCGCAGGTCGCCGACTATGTCAGTCGCCTGGTGGTGCCGCGGCTGCAGTCGGTGGCGGGCGTGCAGCAGGTGCAGGTGCAGGGCAACCCGAACGTGGTGATGCGGGCCTGGCTCGATCCGGAGCGGCTCTCCGCCTACGGGATGACCGCGAGCGACGTGCAGAACGCGCTGGCGGCGAACAACTTCGTCTCCGGGGCGGGGCAGACCCTGGGTGCCATGACCTTCGTCAACCTCGACATCAATTCCGGACTGCACGACGTGGCGCAGTTCCGCGACCTGGTGCTGCGCCAGCGCGACGATCGCATCATCCGTCTCGGCGACGTCGCCCGCGTCGCCTTCGGCTCGGATCCCGACAATTTCAAGATCGTCAGCGACGGCAGGGAGGGCATCTACATGGAGATCCATCCGACGCCGGACGCGAACGTGCTGGGCGTCGCCGCCGGGCTGAAGGCGCAGATCGCGGAGATCCGGGCGCAGCTGCCGCCGGCGCTGCATCTCGACGTGGTGCAGGACGCCAGCGACTTCATCCACAGCTCGATCCGCGAGGTGGCCGCCACCCTGATCGAGGCGCTGCTGATCGTGGCCCTGGTGGTGTTCGCCTTTCTCGGCTCGCCGCGCTCGGTGCTGATCCCGGTGGTGACGATCCCGCTCTCGCTGATCGGCACCTTCGCGGCGATGGCGGCGATGGGCTTCTCGATCAACCTGCTGACCCTGCTGGCGCTGGTGCTGGCGACCGGGCTCGTCGTCGACGACGCCATCATCGTGGTCGAGAATGTCGGCCGCCACATCGCCGGCGGCATGACCCCCTATGCCGCCGCCACGACCGCGGCACGCGAGCTGGCGCTGCCGATCGTGGCGATGACGGTGGTGCTGATCTCGGCCTTCGTTCCGGTCGGCCTGCAGGGCGGCCTGACCGGGGCGCTGTTCACCGAGTTCGCCTTCACCCTTGCGGGCTCGGTGACGGTCTCGGCGCTGCTGGCGCTGACGCTCTCGCCGATGATGTGCTCGCGGCTGCTCCGGCCCCGACAGGCGGCGCCGCGGCGCCTGTCCGAGCGGATGGAGCATCTCGCCGAGGCCGGGCTCGCGAGCGTGCAGCGCCTCTACGTGGCACTGCTGCGCTGGTCGCTGCGCCGGCGCCCGCTGGTGCTGGCGCGCGGCGCGGCGGTGCTGGTCAGCATCTGGTACCTCTATGCCGGCTCGCAGGCCGAAATGTCGCCGCCGGTGGACCAGGGCTTCTTCGTCTATCAGGGCCAGGCCTCGCCGAACGCGACCCTGGACCAGCTCGAGCGCTACAGCCCGGAGGTGATCGGCCTGCTGACCGCGCCGCCGGAGGTGCACGATTACTGGCACATCCTCAGCCCGCAGCAGGTGGAGGGAGGCGCCCAGCTGGTCCGCTGGGAGCACCGTCGCCGCAGCGTGTTCGCCATCGCGGACGAGATGAATACGGCGCTGGCACGCGTCGCCGGCATGCAGGTCGCGGTCTACACGCCGCCCTACCTGCCCGGATCCTGGGGCCTGCCGATCGGCTTCGTGCTCGAGGGCACCGGCAGCTTCGACGATCTCAACGCGGTCTCCGACGCCTTCCTCGCCCGCGTGCGCGCCGGCGGCAAGTTCGTCTATGCCGACAAGGACCTGAAGATCGACCAGCCGCAGACGACCATCGTGGTGGATCGCGACAAGCTGTCCACGCTGGGCCTGACCATGAACGATGTCGGCGGCGCGCTGAACACCATGCTGGGCGGCAACTATGTCGGCTTCTTCTCCAACGACCGACGCTCGTACAAGGTCGAGCCGCTGGTCGCGCGCCGCTTCCGGCTGAACCCGTCGCAGGTGCTCGACTACCCGGTCGCCACCATCGGCGGCGTCTCGGTGCCGCTCTCCTCGGTGGCCAGCATCCGCCAGTCGGTGGTGCCGGAATCGATCGCGCACTTCCAGCAGCTCAACGCCACCACGATCAGCGCCGTCGCGGCACCGGGCGTGACCCAGGCGGACGCCTATACCTACCTGATGAAGCTCGCGCACGACACGCTGCCGGCCGGCTACGGCACCGATACGGAAGGACCGCTGCGGCAATACGTGCAGGAGAGCAGCGGCTTCCTGGCCACCTTCGCGCTGGCGGTGATCGTCACCTATCTCGCCCTGGCCGCCCTGTTCGAGAGCTTCCGCGACCCGCTGATCATCCTGGTCTCGGTGC
>CAXUCM010000430.1:0-2970 GCA_964249315.1 uncultured Acetobacteraceae bacterium
GGACGTGCCGGATGATCCGGAACGAGCCCGGCACGTAGTCGAGCAGCTCGGTCACGTCCTCGCCGAGCGGCCGGAGTGTCCCGCCGCAGGGGAGGCAGGCGCCCGTGCCGCTGCACGGCGCAGCGTGCTCGACGATATCGCGCGGCAGCACTGCCGGGAGCGGGCGTCGGGCGGGCTTGATCGCCTCCGCCTCGATCGGCTCGGCGACACCCGCGTCTCTGGGTTCGGTCTCCGCAAGCAGCTCGTCGATGTCGGCCAGGGTCAGCTCCAGCTGCTCCATCTGGCCCCGGAGCTTCTCCGACGAGCGGCCGAACGCGACGCGCAGCGCTCGACAATGCGGAAGGTCTCGCCGGGCTTGAGGATCGGCCGAAGCCTGGTCGGCCGCCGGGCCTGACCGAAGGCGAGGAGGCGGCTCTTGCCGGCCTCATCCTGCGCGGCCCGGATCCCGAGTGCAGCGGCATCTCGAGCTACACCCGCGAGGACATCGCCCTGCTGATCGAGCAGCGCTTCGGCAAGTGCTACCATCCGGCAAGCTTGAGCAAGGTGCTGCGACGCATGGGGTTCTCGCGGCAGAAGGCGCGGCAGGTGCACCCGAGCCCCGATCCGAAGGCGCAGGCGGTATGGGTAAAAAAGGGCTGCCGAGCGCGCTGAAGGAGGCAGCACAGGCGCATCCGGACAAGCGGATCGCACTGTATTTCCAGGACGAAGCCAGAGTGGGACAGAAAGGGCGTGTATGCCATCGCTGGTGGCTGCGTGGCCACCGTCCGCCGGGGCTGCACGACAACCGGTTCTCGTATGCCGACATCTTCGCCGCCGTCGAACCTGCGACCGGCAACGACTTCTGCCTCGTGCTGCCGTCTGTCTCGACGAACGCCATGAGCGTGTTCCTGCGCGACTTCTCCAAGCAGCTGGCGCCGGACGTCCACGCGGTGCTGGTGCTCGACGGCGCCGGCTGGCACGTCGCCGCGGCGCTGCAGGTGCCGGACGTCACCCTCGTGAAGCTGCCGCCCTACGCGCCCGAGCTGAACCCGGTCGAGCGCGTCTGGCTCTACCTCCACGAACGCTTCCTGTCGCATCGTCTGCATGCCGACCAGCAAGCCGTCATGGATGCCGCCTGCAACGCCTGGAACCGCCTCACGCCAGACCGGCTCTAATCCCTCTGCAACTACCCCTGGATCAGACAAGTCACTTCATAGACTCGGCGGTATTACAGGGGCGCACTCCACTCAGAGGGTCAATGTTCAGTGCCGCTTGACATCCAGGCGTCAACTGGGATCGCAGATCGCGCCAGATGCGGCGTGCTTCAGCAACGTAAGACCACGCTTATTCGGCTGCACGGATCCACTTTTTTGAGCGTCAAACCGAGCTGCGATAACGTCGCCCAGATTGTGCCGATGCCGGCCGAAATTCCACGCCGACGCAGGAGCCATTTACGCAGCTCGGCAAGTGTCGTATCCAGGTGAGCGCTAATCTCGGCCGCGATCGCTTCATGTAGATGGACCAGACGACGCAAAACCGCCGGCTTGTGCGGTCGCGGCGTCACTGCTTCGGTCCGCGCCAGGCGCTGCCGCGCCTTGACGACATACGACACGCTTACCTTATACCGGGCAGCGACCTGACGGGCACTTCCCTCCGCACCCCAGCACGCGCTATGCAAATCCTGCGAATAGGTCTGTCCACAACGCCAGGTCATGCAAGCCTGTCCGGACGATTGCCGAAGACCTATGAATCACAGACCAAGGGCGTGCCGGAACCCTAATCGCAGTTCCACCTTCGGCGGAACCGCTCTGAAGCTCAGCCTTGTCTCCGAACGGTCCATCATTCGGCCCGTTGACGCGTCGAAGTGACGAAGCAGCCTGAGGTCGCGGCGGATGCGGACTCGTTGAAGGCACCGATCAGCTTCGTGCTTGACCGATGTCCTGCAACGTCATGACGATCTGGTCGGGAACGTCGATCGTGCCCTCGGCCCGGCGCTGGTCCCGTATCGCCGCCGACCGCTCGAACGGCACTCGGACAGGCTTCGAGGCGTCCAGCGGTCGGGTGGCGCGGAGGTCGTCCGCATAGCGTGCAACGCGGGCAGGATAGTCCTCTCCCGGCGCCAGCAGTTCGGGATCAATCACCAGCAGGAAGAAGCCGCAATCGCGGACGATCGGTGGCGCGGAGGCAGCCCCGCACATCATTCCGAGCAACTGCATCGACATTGCCAATCCTGATCCCTTGTGACCTCCCCAGACGCTGAACGCTCCGATCAGAGCTTCGGATGGATCGCGGGTCGGCGTCCCGTCCTTGTCGAAGGCGGTGCCTTCCGGCAGAGGCAGACCCAGGCGCCTCTGCAACATGACCTCGCCGCTCATCGCGGCAGCGGTGCCGATATCCCAGATCACCGGGACACCCTTGGACGGAAAGCCGAACCCGATCGGGTTGGTACCGAAGCGGCCCTGGGTCCCTCCGTGCGGCGCTACCCGCGGCGGGGCGCTGCCGCCGATCATCCCGGCGAACCCGGCCTGTGCCACCTTTTCCAGGTAGTACGAGTACATGCCGGTGTACCAGGTTTCCTTGGCACCGATCACCGCCAATCCTGCCGATCGTGCCTTGGCGATCCCCATCCCGGTCGCCTTTGCTCCGACGAGATAGCCGACCTGGTCGCCGCCATCGAGCGACGCCGATACCGCCGTCTCCTTGATGACCGTAATCGGCTGCCGGGGTCGATCGCTTTCCCGCATCCGCTCGACGATGGATATGGCGCGCGCCAGCCCACCGAAGGAGAGGCCGCGCAGCTCGCAGTCGATCAGGTGGTCGGAAATCGTCTCCGCCTCCTCGTCCGTGTGACCGACGGCCAGCATCGCGGTATGCGCCAGCAGTCTCGCCTGTTCTATCGTTACGATCATGCAGTTTCGTTACACCTTTGGATAAAATCTACGTTTTCAGAAGAAGGTCACGGTTCCGAGCAGGACGTTGAAGGCGCTTCCT
>CAXUCM010000431.1:0-2968 GCA_964249315.1 uncultured Acetobacteraceae bacterium
AGCTTGAATCACCCCAGCCCGAGCCGCCACAACCATTTTCAAACGGTCTCTAAGAGCAATCGCCTTTCTGCGCGAAGAAAGTAGAGAGAAGTAGTCGATGACCGCCCGCCACAATGCTTGCAGCGGATTTAAGCGAGTGTGCTTCCGCTCAGCCGGGACGTCACGATGGGCTTCTCCGCCTTGAAGTGGAGGCGATGGGACTAAGAAAACTGCCAAAAGGCTGGTGCGAGCCGCTTTTGGGTGTCCTCTAAGAAGACTCTTGCGGCAGCAAAGCGAGCCGGCGCGCCGCCGAACCATCCTTCGCTTAGCGGCGAAGAGTCGTCTGCTCGTCCATGGATAGTTTGCCAGCTCGACCGCTCCATCCGATCCCAAGCCCGTCGCAGCGCGAGCAACGCGGCCATGCCAGCGCGTGCTAGGAGGCCCAATCGACGCGCTTTTGCAGGATGCTCCGCACCGGAGAGAGCACCAGCCTCTGGCAACACCGAATTACGAGCCGACAGTATGTCCACCCAAATGAGACGGAACATACTAAGAACACGCCGCCTGGCTTGTTGAAACTCGCACAGATATGTGCGATACGCCTCTATGAAAGCCGACGATCTTCTCCGCCGCCTGCGGCGCCGGGCAACGGCGTTGGGATTGGATCACGAGGAGACGCAGGCCGCGGGAAGCCACCTGAAGGTACGACATGGTGTTCGCCGTACCGTCCTACCTATGCACCGAACTGACCTACCTACGGGTACGTTTAAGGCGATCCTGAAGCAGCTCGGGCTTTCCGAAAGAGATCTGGAGTACTGACTCATGCGTTACGCGTATCCGATTGAAGTGCTGCAAGAGGCAGACGGTGTGACCGTGACGGCGCCCGACGTCCCTGAGATGGTCACTACGGGTGGCACCGTGGCGGAGGCGCTGGCGCGCGCTCCTGACGCTCTCGTATCGGCACTAAGCTTTTACACGGACGAAGATAGGCCGCTGCCGTATCCCTCGCGTGCGCACGGTCTTATGGCTGCACTGCCGGTACTGGTTGCTGCCAAGCTTGCGCTTCACGAAGCGATGCTGCGGCACTCGGTTTCTAATGTGGAGCTTGGGCGTCGCATGGGCAGAAGTGAGACCTTGATCCGCCGGCTGCGCGACCCGCTGCACCGTAGTCACATCGGCCAGGTAGAAGCGGCCCTCGGTCTATTCAATTTGCAAGTTGCCGCCGATGTCACAGACAAGCAGACGCCAGACTTTGAGCGTGAGCTTGCGTTTACTTGGAACGCTGCGTAGCTTACTTTTCCTCTAGGCTTAGGACCCGTTAAATTGCTTGCTGGAGCTAGTCTCGGCTGATTCACTGGTGGCATTAGGGAGGGTGTTGCTGTGAGTGATCTGATCTGGTTGTCCAAGGCGCGGATGCGGCGGATCGAGCGGTACTTCCCGCTGCCGCACGGGGCGCCCCGGGTCGATGACCAGCGGGTGATCAGCGGCATTATCTTCGTGATCCGCAATGGCCTGCGCTGGCGCGATGCACCCGCAGAGTATGGGCCGCACAAGACGATCTATAACCGGTTCATCCGGTGGAGCTGGCTGGGCGTCTTCAACCGCATCTTTGCAGCACTGGCGGCCAAGGCCGGAAAGCTCGACCAGCTGATGATCGATGCGACGCACCTGAAGGCGCATCGGACGGCGGCCAGCTTTTTGAAAAAGGGCCTGTTTCCCGACGTATCGGTCGCACCAAGGGCGGCCTGAACTCAAAGCTCCATGCCGTCTGCGACGGACAAGGACGGCCATTGGTCATGCCGCTCAGCGAAGGCCAGATGAGCGACTACAAGGGCGCGGCCCTGATGATCGACGCACTCCCAAAGGCCAAGGCCATGCTCGGTGACCGGGGCTATGACGCCAACTGGCTCCGTGAGGCGCTGACGGCACGCGGTTTTTGCCCAGTGTATTCCATCTAAGATCAGTCGCTGGGTGCCGGTTCCGCACGACCGCATCCTCTATCGCCAGCTACCCGCCCCATTCCGGGTGCCGCGCCGCGATCTCCGCGTAGTACCCGGTCTGATCGACCTGCCGGCCAACCGCACGTCGCAAGATCAGCTTCATCGCGGTCACGCTCCCCGCCTCCGCCTTCTCCCGCAGCCGGTCCGCGACGATGTCCAGCGCGACCCGCTTGCCAGCCAGCACTGCTCCCCGTAGCTCCGGCCGCCGAGCCATGTGCGCCCCCAGCGTGCGCTCGGACATGCCCATTGCCGCCGCCGCCTGCTTGAGTTTGGCACCGCCCCGGATCAAAACCTCGAGTTCCGCCGGGTCGATCTGTGCGGATCGCCGGCCGCGGCGAGGTGCCGGTTCCGTGCTCACGGCACCGCCGGTCCAGGCGCCGACATGCGGGCCCCCTCCGCCCCAAGAGTCTCGTGGGCGTCGCTTTAGCTCTTTAGGGCCTCCCCCCGGATGCGGCCGGCGGCGCCGCCATGAACGACCGCAAGCCGCCCCCGAGCATTCTCCCTGTAGACGGTAGCGCGAGACACCTTCAGAGCGGCAGCCGCGTCGGCAATCTTGACCAGCACCTTGCCTTCAAACTGGCCAAGGCCCGCCGTCGGTGGCTCCACAGGCTTTGCGGGCGAGGGCAGGGGCGCCGGCGTTGCTGCTGGGTTCGGCTCGACAAGGTGCAACAGGCTCGACGGCTTCCGGGGTCTGGACACGGGTTCAACTCCAATGGGCCGAACACCGGCCGACGGGAGGATCGTGTCCAGGCGACTTACGCCATGCAATCGCGTACTGCATCGGGCGGTAACAGGATGTGCCACGGCGTCTCAGGCGTCTCGAAGGTGAGATGTCGGACCCTTGCTGAGGCCCCAGTGAGGCCCCAATTTCCCCGCCAGCGCTCGCCGGCTACGGGGGGGGGGAACTTAAGACATTGATAAGCAAAGAGAAAGCTGGTGCCGACACTCGGAATTGAACCGAGGACCTACTGATTACGAATCAGTTGCTC
>CAXUCM010000432.1:0-2954 GCA_964249315.1 uncultured Acetobacteraceae bacterium
CCCAACCCGCGCGGCTCCCGCTTCTCCGGCGCCCCGGCCGGCGCCGCCCCGCGGTACCCCCCGGGGGGGACGTCCGATCCCGTTGACGATGCCTGGCATCAACATTGCCGTTGTGGCTCGATGCGAACCTCCGCGGTCCTAGCGTCCACGCTGCCCGAGGCAGGCCTGGCGCGGCGCGAGATGCCGGCGCTGACCTCGATCCGCGCGTTGCTGGCCTGGTGGGTCGTGGCCTTCCACCTGCTCGTCGAGCCGCCGTTCGGGCTCAGCCGTTCGATCCCGCTGCTCGGCCATGGCTGGCTCGCCGTCGACTGCTTCTTCGTGCTGTCCGGCTTCGTGCTGTGCCACGTCCATCCGGTGATCATCGGATCCAGGTCCCCGCACGCCGTCGCCGACTTCCTGGTCAGCCGCCTCGCGCGAATCTACCCGCTGCACCTGGTGATGCTGGCGGCCTTCGCCCTGGTCGTCGTGAGCTTCGACCTGCTGCATCCTGGCGACCGCGCGACGTTCCGCAGCGACACGCTGCCGGCGCTGGCCAGGCAGCTCCTGCTGCTGCATGGCTGGCTGTATCCGGACATGACCGCGTGGAACGTGCCGTCCTGGTCGATCAGCAGCGAGTGGGTCGCCTACCTGACGGCGCCCGTGCTGTTCCTCTGGCTGCGACGTCAGTCCCGGGTGGTGCTCGCGGCGATGCTGGCGGGGCTCGGCGGCCTGACCGTCATCCTGCTCGAGAGCGGACTGTCCGGGCGCACGGCCGTGGCGATCCCGCGCGTGCTGCTGGAGTTCGCCGTCGGTGCGCTGATGCGCTCGTTGCTCGAAGGCGACATCGAACCGCTCTGCCGGATCCGTCCCGTCGGCCTGATGTTCGGCTGGAGTGCCGCGGTCGCCTCGGCGTTCTGGGTGCATCCGGGCGTCTTCCTGGCGGCGATGACGTGGGTAATGCTGCTGCTCTCGCTGCGCACGCAGCGGGCGCAGGGCTGGCCCGGGCGGATCGAGCGGGTCACGATCTATCTCGGCGAGACCTCGTTCGCGGTCTATTTGTGTCACGCCTTCATCGGCATGATCTGGGGCGGCAAGCTGCGCGCGTTCCTGGCGCACGGGCCGCTGGGCGGGGTCTGGGCTTCGCTGCTGCTGCTGGTGGTGCTGATCCAGTCCCTTGCCAGCATCCTGCATCACGCCGTCGAGCGTCCGGCGCAGCGCGCCATCCGGGGATGGTTCCGCACCCGCGTGCAATGCCGCTCATGAACCGCAACGGGATCCGAGCTTGAGCCACGATACGTTGGTGCATCGCCTGCTGCGCCGCCCGGTCGGCGCACTGGCTCGAACCCGCGTGACTCCGGACATGCTGACCGGCCTGCGGCTGATCACCGCGCTGCTTAGCGCCGGCTGCTTGGTTCACGCCGGCAGGCTGATCGCGACCGGCGCCGGGTTGTCGCTGCTTTCGGCGCTGCTGGATCGCGCCGACGGCGAGCTCGCCCGCCAGAGCCGGCAGTTCAGCCGCGTCGGGCCGCGTTTCGACCTGCTCTCCGACTGCACGGCGACGATGTCGCTGTTCGTCGGTCTCGGCATCGGCGTCGGGGTGCCGTACCTCTTGCCACCCGCCGGGTTCGTGCTCGGCGTCAGTGCGGCGATCTCGGTGGCGGCGATATTCGCGCTGCTCAACGCGGCGCACTCTCCGTCCGAGGTCGGACCCTCCGGGAGCGGCCGCGGCCGCCCGTTCGATCCGGACGACGTGTTGCTGGTGCTGCCCGTGCTGATCTGGCTCGGCGAGGGCGGCTGGATCGTGCTGGCCGGCGGTGTGCTCGCACCGCTGATCGCGATCCTCCTCGCCGCGGTGACGTCGTCGCACCGCATCGTTGCAGGGCGGCTTCGCGGCTCGCCGCGATGAGCTTGGAAACCATCGTACCAAGACAAATGGATTCTCAAGGCTAAGCCTTGAGCGGGTCCAGGGCAGAGCCCTGGTCTTCCACAGGTCACGTTCAACCGCCGTCGATACTAGCGCGAGAGCGTTTTCCGTTCGCGTTCGCTCACGGAACCCGCTCCAGCTCGTTGTTTTGGCGAGCATCTTCATCCAATCAGATGATTCCATCTGATCGGATGATGCTCTAGGCCTCCACGTCCGGTCGGTCGGACGTTGCAGCGCCCGGCGTCAGCGTATCGGCGACCGCTTCCTTGTGGCCTTGCGGCAGCAGCTTCATCACCAGGATGAAAGTCGACAGAGCCAGGCAGATGATGTTCTGCACGATGATCGCCCACTGGTGGACCAGCACGCCGTAGCCGAGCCAAGCCACGAAGCCGGCGACGGTGATCATGTACATCCGGAGCGAGATGCCCTGGGTGCTGCGCGTCCGGATGATGGTCCAGGCCTGGGGCAGGTAGCTGATCATCGACAGCGACGCGGCGAACAGGCTCACGATGAAGACCATGGTCAACGCCGGCCGATGTGCATCGTCGTCACAAGGCGGCGACCAGCCCGACGCCGACGACCATCAGGCCGGCCCCGAGGATGCGGCCGAGCGACGCGGTATGCTGGGTGAAGCCGAGCCAGCCGTAATGGTCGATTAGCACCGACAGGACCACCGAGGCGGTGACGGTGAGCCCGATGAACGGGCCGGCGCCGATCTGCTGCGCGGCGACCGGCTGGGCCAACAGGAACAGGGAGCCGGCCAGGCCGCCGAACCACGCCCACCACGGAACCTGTGCGGCCTTGCCGCTGAAGCCGAGCTGGCCGAGCAGCAGGGCGCCGATCAGCGTCACCGTCGCGGTGCCGCCGACACTGATCAGCCCGACCAGGAACGGCCGGTGCAGCACCTTGTTCATGCTGGACGTGCAGGCCGCCTGCAGCGGGTTCATCAGGCCGGCCAGGACGGCGAGCGGGTAGAGAAGGAACTGCATGAAGTCTCCTTGCAAGGCCAGGGCTCTGCCCTGGACCCGCTCAAGGCGAAGCCTTGAGAATC
>CAXUCM010000433.1:0-2949 GCA_964249315.1 uncultured Acetobacteraceae bacterium
CGCCGATGGCGAGCCCCAGCTGCAGCACCGGCACCCCGGCGGCCTCCAGCGGCGAGCCGGCCGCCTCGCGTCGCGCCGAGAAGGCGATGGCGGACAGCACCACCGCCGGGCGCCAGGCGCGCAGTTGCCCTGCCACGAACTCGGCGGCCTGCGTGTCCTTCAGGCTGCTGGCGAACAGCGCCCGCACCGACAGGCCGCGCGCGGACAGCGCCGCCGCGAGTGCGGTGACCGGCTCGATGTCGCCGCAGAGCAGGTGAGAACGGTAGAACACGATGACCGCGAGCGGACCGCCGGCGTCGCGAATGCCTGGAAGGTCGAACCGGCCGGCTTCGGGCAGGACCTCCGGCTGCGCGCCGTCATCCTCGCCCAGCCCGGCCAGATGCGCCGCGAGCGACAGCGCGTGGGTGGCGTTGCGCGGACCGCCCTGTCGCAGGAAGCCGTCCAGCCGGCGCCTCGGCTCCGGATCGATGGTCGAGAACGCGGCCAGACGCGGATCGTCGGGGCCGTCTCCGGGCAGCACGGCCAGGGCGATGCCGTGCAGCCGGCAGGCGGCGGCGACTTCCTCGACGCCGTAGCGCCAGTATTCCAGGCCGCCGAGCAGGCGGATCACCACGCAGCGCGCGCCGGCGACGGCCTGCTCGACCAGCAGGTCGACCGACATCGGATGGCGCAGCCGCGCGAGGTTGGCGAGACGCAGGCCCGGGCGCAGGCTCGGGCGCAGGCCCGGGCGCAGGAGAGTGGGCGCAGCGGCACCCTGCTCGCTCCAGGCCGTCGCCCAGGCGCCGAGATCGCTGTCCGAGAAGGAGAGGAACAGCAGGTCGGCCGCCGACAGGCCGGGATCCGTCGCCGGCTCCGCCTCGTCCAGGCTGCGCGTCTCGCGGACCAGCAGATGCATGCCGCGTCAGCTCATCCGACCAGGCGGACCAGCTCGGAATAGGGCTCCAGCAGCGGATCGGCGGTGTAGAGCTGCGCCGGTTCGTCGATGGCTTGCGCGACCAGCAGCCGATCGAACGGATCCCGATGGTGCGGCGGCAATGTCGCGACCCGGGCCGCGGTCGCCGCGCGTACCGGCAGTTCGATGAAGCCGGTCTGCAGTGCGGCCGACAGCACCGCATCGGGTGCCACGGTGAAGTCGGCACGACCGAGTGCCGACTTGATCGCGATCTCCCAGAGGCTCGCCGCGCTGAACAGGACGTCGTTCCCGGTATCCTCGATCGAGGCGCGCGTCTCGCGGTCCAGGCGCTCGGGCCGGGCAAGCGCCCAGAGCAGCAGGTGGGTGTCGAGCAGCAGACGCATCAGCCGCCTTCGAAGGCGGCCTGCGCGTCCCGAGGCAGCGGCGCGTCGAAATCGTCGGGCACGTTCAGCTGTCCGGCCAGCGCGCCGAGCCTGCGCCGGGCGCCGGAGGTCGGACCGGCGAGCGGCATTAGCCTGGCGACCGGACGTCCAGCCCGGGCGATGACGATCTCCTCGCCGCCGCCGGCCTGTTCGACCAGCCGGGAAAGCTGCGTCTTGGCGGCATGGATGTTGACGATGTGCACCGGCACCCTCCTGGACTAAGTCTGGTCTGATCAGATTAGAGGACGAAAGCCGTGAACGCCAGTCCCGTCGCACACCATCACCCGGCCAGTGCCGGGATGCGGCCATGCACCATCGCGGCGAGCGAGGCCGGACGTCGCGACGGCAGCACCGTGCCGGTGCTCGAGCCGGCATAGGTCGATGCGTAGACGAGCAGGTCGGCGGCGCGGTCGAGATCGAGGCCGCCGAGCAGGTAGCTCCACTTGCCCGGCATCGCGATCGCGGCCGCGCAGCCGCGATCGCAGTTGGACAGGCATTTCGCCTCCCGCAGCACGACCGGTGCCTCGGGGTGCGCCGACAGCAGTGCGGCGAGCCTGGCATGCAGCACGGCGCCGGCCACCGGCACCCCCTCGCTCGGCGCGATCCCCGCCCGGCAGGTGACGCAGATGTGCAGCAGCGCGCGCGATGCAGTCATCGTGGCTGGTCTCGATCTCGTGGCTGGCGGGGATGGATCCGGTCGATCTGTCTAGAGTATGCCGGTGCGGCGATGAGCGTCAAAATCCTGCCCCCGCCGCGGCTGACCCTGATCCTCGGCGGCGCGCGCTCCGGCAAGAGCCGGCACGCGGAGGCGCTGATCGCGGCAGTCCCGCCGCCCTGGGTCTACGTCGCCACGGCGACCGCGGGCGACGCGGAGATGCGCGACCGCATCGAGGTGCACCGGGCGCGACGCGGCAGCGCCTGGCGCACGATCGAGGCGTCCGTCGACCTCGCCGCCGCCCTCGATGCGGCCGGTCCGGCGCCGGTGCTGGTGGATTGCCTGACGCTCTGGCTGAGCAACCTGATCCTCGGCGACCACCCGATCGAGGCGCGGTCGCACGAGCTCGAGCGGGCGCTGGATCGCAGGCAGGCTGCCAGCGTGCTGGTTGCCAACGAGGTCGGGCTCGGCATCGTGCCCGACAACGCGCTGGCGCGGCGCTTCCGCGACGCGGCCGGCCTGCTGCATCAGCGCCTGGCGGGGCGAGCCGACCGGGTGGTGCTGGTCGCCGCCGGGCTGCCGCTGGTGCTCAAGCAGGAGACCGACGATGGCAGAGGCTGACGCCGACGACGACGACGCACGTCATCGGCTGCGCATGCGCAAGCGCAAGGCCGTGCAGGACCGCGAGGTCGCCGGGAAGACCGTCGAGAAGGGCCTGCTGATCGTCCATACCGGGCCGGGCAAGGGCAAATCCACCGCGGCGATCGGGCTGATGCTGCGCATGATCGGGCGCGGCCGCAACACCGCGATGGTGCAGTTCATCAAGGGCGCCTGGGACACCGGCGAGCGGCGCGTGCTGGAGGGCTTCGGCGCGCAGGTGCGGTGGCACACGATGGGCGAGGGTTTCACCTGGGAGACGCAGGACCGCGCCCGCGACGTCGCCGCCTGCAGGCAGGCCT
>CAXUCM010000434.1:0-2946 GCA_964249315.1 uncultured Acetobacteraceae bacterium
GGGGGGGGGTGTCGCTGGCCGCCCCCCCCGCCCCGCTGCGCGACCGCATCCGCGGCCTGACCCACGTGCAGGGCAGCGGCGTGATCAATCCGGCCTCGATCGAGGACGCCGACGTGATCGCGCTCTGGCAGGCGGCCGGCCAGGCCTGCGTGCAGGTGTTCTTCATCCGCGGCAGTCGCAACAACGGCAACCGCGCCTTCTTTCCCGCCGGCGCGCGGGGCGAGGAGGGCGGCGACGTCCTCGCCGCCTTCATCGCCCAGTTCTACGACGACAAGCCGCCGCCGCCCTTGCTGCTGCTGAGCCAGCCGGTGCCGGAGGCGGAGCTGATCGCCGAGGCCCTGGCGCTCAAGGCGAACCGCCGGGTCGAGCTGGCGGTGCCGCAGCGCGGCGAGAAGCGCTCCGTCGTCGAGCATGCCCTCACCAACGCGCGCGAGGCGCTGGAACGGCGGCTGGCGGAAGGCGCGGGCCAGGCGAAGCTGCTCGAAGGCGTCGCCGCCCGTTTCGGTCTGGGAGCACCGCCGGAGCGGATCGAGACCTACGACAACAGCCACATCATGGGCACCAACGCCTACGGCGTGATGGTCGTCGCCGGCTCGGAGGGCTTCCTCCGCAACGCCTACCGCAAGTACGCCATACGCGGCCCGATCGCGCCCGGGGACGATTTCGCGATGATGCGCGAGATGCTGGAGCGCCGCTTCGGCCGCCTGCTCAAGGAGTCCGACGGGCGCGCCGAATGGCCCGACCTGCTGCTGATCGACGGCGGCGCCGGGCAGTTCTCGGCGGTGCGCTCGGTGCTCGACGATCTCGGCGTCACCGACGTCAAGCTGGTCGCGATCGCCAAGGGACCGGACCGCGACGCCGGCCGCGAATGGTTCCATACCGGCGACCAGCCGGCCTTCCAGCTGCCGCCGCGCGATCCCGTGCTCTACTACCTGCAGCGGCTGCGCGACGAGGCGCACCGCTTCGCCATCACCACCCATCGCGCCGGCCGCTCCAAGGCGATCTCGCGGTCCGAGCTGGACGAGATCCCCGGGATCGGTGCGGCACGCAAGCGCGCGCTGCTGAACCATTTCGGCTCGGCCCGCGGCGTCAAGCAGGCCGGGCTCACCGACCTCGAGGCCGCTCCCGGCATCAGCCGCGAGACGGCACGCGCGATCTACGGGCATTTCCATCGCGCCTGAGCCGGACCGCGAGAATTCGAGACGCCTGCGTCGCAGGTCGGCGATTCCGGTGGGTGCGGCGGATGCGGCTGGGCTACAGTGCGGCGGCATGCTGACCGACCTGCCGAACCTGCTCACGCTGTCCCGCATCGCCGCGATCCCGGTGCTGCTGGCGCTCGTGGTCGCGGGACGACCGGTCGCGGACGCGCTGGCCTGCCTGGTGTTCATTGCCGCCGGCGTCACCGACTACCTGGACGGCCACATCGCCCGCTCGCGCAAGCAGTTCTCCGATCTCGGCCGCATGCTCGATCCGATCGCCGACAAGCTGCTCGTCGGCGCCTCGCTGATGGCGCTCGCCGGATTGCAGCGGCTGCCGTTCTGGGGGCTGTATCCGGCCATCGTCATCCTGCTGCGCGAGATCCTGGTCAGCGGCTTGCGCGAGCATCTCGCAGCCCTTCGGGTCAACCTGCCGGTGACCCGCCTGGCGAAGTGGAAGACCGGGTGCCAGATGGGTGCCATCGGCGTGCTGCTCGCCGGCGACAGCACTGCCCGGCTGCTGCATCTGGGCTTCCTGCCGGTCGGGCTGATCGGCGCGGCGATGCTCTGGCTGGCCGCGCTGCTGACGCTGGTCACCGGCTGGGACTATCTCGCCGTCGGCGTCCGCCATATCGGCAAGGACGTCGCTCCGATACGGCCACCGCAGCCCAGGACGGCGCGCTAAATAAGTGGATTCCCGGGGCCGAGCCCTACGCGGCCCGCAGCACTCGATCGCTGTTCGAACAGCTCGCTTGAGCAAAATGTCATTGGCAGGCACATTCCGGTCCGGGAGCGGTGGCAACGCCGCGAGGGGATCTGGATATGCGGCGCTCTGCATTGCTCGGCATGATGGCGTTACCGGTGGCTCTGCTTCTGGGCGGCTGTTCCGGGCTCGGTAAGTTCTTGGGCGATACGATCACCCTGCCCGGAATGAACCCGAACCTGCCGTATGGGCTGGACGAAAATACGGCCCGAGTCGAGGGCCGGAAGCCCGGCGAACCGCCGATCCTGCCGGAGGCCGGCAATGTCTGGCCGGGGCCGCCGCAGCCGCTGCCGACCCTGAGCGACGTCTCTCGCACCCAGGGCAACGGGCTCGGCCATAATCCGGCCTACGGCAGCCCGGGCAGCGCACCGGCCCAGGGCGGCGCACCGGCCCAGGGCGGAGCACCGGCGATGCGGGACGGCGGCAGCATGAGCATGGGCGAGGGCGACAAGGTCGCGCACGGTGCCGAGTCGGGCGCGGAAAGCTTCTCCGGCGGCGGCACGCTGGACGCCAGCGTACCCGACGCGGCACAGCGCCTGCAGCCGAAGAGCATGCCCGGCAAGGGCCAGGCGATCATCATCCCGAACGGCGACGGCACCTCCACGGTGATCGCGCCGGACGGCACCGTGACGACGGTGCAGGGCACGCCGAAGCAGGGGTCCCGGTAGGGGCGATGGCCCCCCTGCACCTGCGCTACTTCGCCTGGCTGAAGGACCGTCTCGGCTGCAGCGACGAGCGGGTGGCGCTGCCGCCGGACGTGGAGGATGTCGGCGCGCTGCGAGCCTGGATGCGCACGCGCGGGTCGCACTACGACGACGCCTTCGCCGCTCCGGGGCGTGTGCGCGCAGCGGTCAACCTGGAGTTCGCCGACGACGCGACGCCGGTCGCTGCCGGCGACGAGGTCGCCTTCTTCCCGCCGGTCACCGGCGGATGACGACCCGGCTCGTGGTGGGCCCGGCGCCGTTCGCCATCGCCCGCGCGATGGCG
>CAXUCM010000435.1:0-2918 GCA_964249315.1 uncultured Acetobacteraceae bacterium
ATTGCGCCGCCCGCGCCGGAGCGGCCGCACGCAGCCGCCGGGCGGCGCGGCCGAGCCGGCGCACCGCCTCGTCCGCCTCGGCCTCGGTGATCACCAGCGGCGGCACCAGGCGCAGCACGTTCTCGCCGGCGGCGACCACCAGCAGGCCCTCCTCGAGGCAGGCCGCCTGCAGGTCGGTGTTGGCGGCGACGCATTGCAGCCCGAGCATCAGCCCGCGTCCGCGCACGGCGGCGAACATGTCCGGCTGCGCGCGGATCAGCCCGGCGAGCCGGTCCTGCAGCGCCGCGCCGACGCGCTCGACCTGCTCGAGGAAGCCCGGTGCCAGGACGATGTCGAGCACGGCGTTGCCGGCCGCGCAGGCCAGCGGGCTGCCGCCGAAGGTGGTGCCGTGCGAGCCGGCGCCCATGTGCCGCGCCACCGCCTCGGTGGCCAGGATCGCGCCGAGCGGGAAGCCGCCGCCGATGCCCTTGGCGCTGGACACGACGTCCGGACGCACCTCCGCCCATTCATGCGCGAACAGCCGGCCGGTGCGGCCGAGGCCGCACTGCACCTCGTCGAAGCCGAGCAGCAGGCCGTATTCGTCGCAGGCCGCGCGCAGCTCGCGCAGGAAGCGCGGCTCGGCCGGACGCACGCCGCCCTCGCCCTGGATCGGCTCGACGATGATGCCGGCGGTCTGCGGCGTGATCGCGTCGCGCACGGCGTTGAGGTTGTTCAGCGGCACGTGGTCGAAGCCGTCGACCGCGGGACCGAAGCCGTGCAGGTACTTGGCGTTCCCGGTGGCCGACAGCATCGCCAGGGTGCGGCCGTGAAAGGCGCCCTCGAAGCAGAGCATGCGGGTGCGCTCGGGCTGCCCGTTCGCGTGCATGGCGCGGCGGATCAGCTTGACCATGCCCTCGTTGGCTTCCGCGCCCGAGTTGCAGAAGAACACGCTGTCGGCGAACGAGGCGGCGACCAGGCGCGCGGCCAGCCGCTCGGCCTGCGGCACGCGATACAGGTTGGAGACGTGGATCACCCGGGCGGCCTGCTCGGCGATCGCGCCGACCAGGTGCGGATGACCGTGACCGAGCGAGGAGGTGGCGATGCCGGCACCGAAATCGAGCAGCCGGCGCCCGTCCGTGGTGACCAGCCAGGCACCCTCGCCGCGCTCGAAGCTGACGTCGGCGCGGTTGTAGGTCGGCATCAGCGAGGGGATCATGGCATGTCCTGCCGTTTCGGACGGTCCGCGATCCGCCCCGGACCGACAGCGCGGACCGGCAGGATGCCGTGCCGCGCCAGCTCAAGTCAAACCGGCGCCGGGAGGGGTAGGCATCGCGTGGGATCAACGTCATACTGCACGCTCGGTGCTTCCGTCCTTGATGGTCGGGCATATGGGTCGTCGTTGCGGTGACCTCCGAAACTGGGAGACGGGCCATGCCGAACGGCACGGTGAAATGGTTCAATGCAACCAAGGGCTACGGCTTCATCCAGCCTACCGACGGTTCGAGCGATGTCTTCGTGCATATCTCGGCGGTCGAGCGTGCGGGTCTGCAGGGATTGAACGACGGTCAGACGGTGAGCTTCGATCTGGAGAGTGGCCAGAAGGGCCGCGTCTCCGCGGTGAACCTGAAGGTCAGCTAAGGAGATGCCATGACCTTCAAGGTCAATTACGGATTCCAGAAGGCCGAGCGCGACCGGGCCAAGCAGGCCAAGAAGGAAGCCAAGCGGCGGGAAAAGGAGGAGGCGGCGAAGCTGCAGGAGAGTTCCGGCGGGACCGGCGAGACGATCGCCGAGGGTGCCACCGCGGACGGGGAAGAGAACCCGTCCTGAACCATTCCGCGTGCCCGAGCCGGCACGCGAGATCCTCTCGGCGCCAGTGTCCTGCCTCTGAAAATTCGGTGCCGAATCCCGGAGAAAGCGGGACGCCGTCTTGTTGATTAGGCTAGTGGCCACTCACGACCTGAAGTCTGAAAGACTTCAGGTCCGGGACGCTAGGCCGCCTTCATCGTCGCGGTCAGCCGGTCGAGCACCGCGCCTTTCTCGGCGCCCTCGACGACGGCGATTTCGGCGCCGAAACGGTCCAGCGCGAGCTCGAACAGCTTGCGCTCGCTGAAGCTGCCCTCGAGATTGTCGACGTGCCGTTGCAGGTCGCGCACCACCTCGGCCACCTGCAGCAGGTCGCCCGAATTGATGCGCGCCTGGATCTCGACCGCACGCCGGGCCCAGAGCGCCTTGCTGATGCGCGGCTTGCCGCGGATCACCGCCATCGCCTTTTCCACGATTTCCGGGCTGGCGATCTTGCGCAGCCCGGAGGCGCGCGCACGCGCCAGCGGGATGCGCAGCGTCATCTGGTTGTCGGAGAAGGAGACCTGGATCACCTCCAGCTTGTGGCCGGCGATCTCCTCGAGACCGATCCGGTCGATCCGGCCGACGCCGTGCGCCGCGTAGACCACCGCATCGCCCTCGCGGAAAGGATCGTCATCGACCACCTTCTCGTGGGCGGCGGTGTTGCCGGCGGCCTTGCGTACCTGCGCCTCGGTCATCGCCGTGCGGGTTGCCGGTTTGAAGACGTTCATGACTGGCCCCCCGCCATCTCGGTATGATGTGGAAAGCGTTGCGACATCGTCATCCCCTGCTGAGCGGCGCCGGCGGGCACCGCGACTGCCAAACCACCATAGTGTCGCATAAAATGGCTGGCGCGCATATGGTGGTGACAGCGCGGTGCCGCAACCGCTAGAAACCGCCCGGGCCCGGCACCAGCTCCGAGCCCGGCACCCGTCCGGGTGCCCGCCTGGATGCCCGCCTGGGTGCGAAGCCGAGACAGAGGGTCACTACCATTTTCAAGGGCAATAAATTCGACGAGCGGCAGCGCGCTTCCGCCGATGCCAAGGCCGCCCTGCTGGCCAAGTTCAAGACCCGTCCCGCCGCGGACGATCCGGAGC
>CAXUCM010000436.1:0-1643 GCA_964249315.1 uncultured Acetobacteraceae bacterium
CAGCCGCGACGGAGCCAGCGCGAGGCTCGGCGAGGCCGGCGCGACGCCGCGCGGCTGCTGCGCCTGGTCGCGCGGATCCGCGCCCTGCATGACGTCGTAGGCCAGCGCCAGATCGGCCACCGTGCGTGCGAACGGGCCGACATGGTCGAAGCTGGCCACGAACGGCCAGGCGCCGGCGCGCGACAGCCGGCCGAAGGTCGGTTTCAGGCCGTAGACGCCGCAGAGCGAGGCCGGCACCCGGATCGAGCCGTTGGTGTCCGTGCCCAGTGCCAGCGGCACCAGCCCGGCCGCGACCGCAGCCGCCGAGCCGCCGGAGGAGCCGCCGGCGAGCCGGTCGGTCGCGTGCGGGTTGGAGGTGGCGCCGTAATGGGCGTTCTCGGTGGCGAAGCCGTAGGCGAACTCGTCCATGTTCAGGCAGCCGAGCAGGATCGCGCCGGCCGCGCGCAGCCGGGCGACGATCGTGGCATCCCGCGCCGCCGGCGGATCGCCGGCCAGCACGCGCGAACCGGCCAGGGTGACGATGCCCTCGACGTCGAACAGGTTCTTGACCGCGAACGTCACGCCCCAGAGCGGGCCGGGCGCCTCGCCGGCGGCGGCGCGCCGGTCGAGCGCCCGCGCCTCCGCGCACGCCGCTTCCGCCCGCAGCGCGGTGAAGCAGTTCAGCGCCGGATCGTGCCGCCGGATCCGGTCGACATCCGCCGCGACGCGCTGCTCGAAGCTCATGGCCGGAACACAGGTGCGCCCTCGACGTCGTCGTCGAGCCGGAACGCCATTACCGCGCCGGCATGGCGATGCAGCAGGGCGAGGTTGGCGGCGACGCCCTCCAGCAGGGCAGGATCGATGGCCAGCTCGAGCAGGCCGGCGGCGGCGGTCGCAGCGGCACGGAAATCCGGGTCGTCCATGGTGCGGCTCCTGCGGCGGACCGGAGCAGCCAATCACGATCGCAGATGCACCGCCAGCGCCAAGGCGGCACCGGCGGCGCCGAGCAGGGCCACCAGGGTCCAGCCGCCCTGTGCCAGCAGCACCGTGGCGAGCAGCGAGCTGACGCCGCCGCAGGCGAATATCATGGCGATGTACAGTGCGTTGAGCCGGCCGCGCACCTCCGGCCGCAGCCCGTAGATGGCGCGCAGACCGAGCACCTGGTTGACCTGCACGGCGCCATCGAGCAGCAGCGCCACCAGCACCAGCAGGGTCAGCGAGGCCAGATCGACGGCGACGATCGTCAGCAGGAAGCTGAGCGTCACGCTCGCCAGGGCGGCGGTGGTGGCGGCTCGGGTGCGGCCGCGATCGGCGAGCCACCCGGCCACGGGTGCGGCCAGCGCGCCGCCGGCGCCGGCCAGCGCGAACAGCGCGATGCCGGACTGCCGCAGCCCGAAGCGCGGGCCGGCCAGCACCACCGGCATCGCCGTCCAGAACAGCGAGAAGCCGGCGAACAGCATCGCCTGGTAGAAGCTGCGCGCGCGCAGCAGCTTGGTGCCGAGCAGCAGGCCGCCCAGCGAGGCAAGCACGCCGAGGAAGCCGATGCCGTCATGCTCCGGCAGCCGTCGCGGCAGCGTCGCCCGCAGCAGCACGCACAGGCACGCGGTCGCGACCGCCGATGCCCAGAAGATCGCCGCCCAGCCGAAGCGCGCGGCGACCAGGCT
>CAXUCM010000436.1:1653-2904 GCA_964249315.1 uncultured Acetobacteraceae bacterium
CCATGCCGACGGTGCGGCCGCGCTGCCGCTCCGGCGTCAGGTGCGCCGCGAACGGCACCAGGATCTGCGTCGCCGCGGCACAGAAGCCGATCGCCAGTGCCGCGGCGAGGAAGGCGGCCGGCACCGTCGCCGTCGCCGCCCCGATCAGCGCCAGCACCAGGCCGGACAGCGCCGCCAGCACCAGGCGGCGGTTCTCGACCAAGTCGGCGAGGGACACCAGCACGAGCAGCCCGGCGCCGTAGCCGAGCTGGGTCGCCGCCACCAGCAACCCGGCCAGCGCGACGCGCAGGCCGAGGTGGCCGCCGATCAGCGCCACCAGCGGCTGCGCGTAATACAGGTTGGCGACGGTCAGCCCGCAGGCGCACGCGAAGCCGGCGACCAGGCCGCGGGAGGGCGGCGCCTGCGGCACGGTGACGGCGCGCTGCCGCACGCCGGCGACGGGCGGGATCAGAGATGGCTCCACCCGCGTGCAGCGCGCCGATCCGGGTGACGCGGGTGCCGGCGCGCGCGGCGGCGGCCCGGAGCGCGGCCTCGTTGCCCGCCGGCACCGCCAGCAGCAGCTCGTAATCGTCGCCGCCGGTCAGGCAGGTCTCCAGCCAGTCCGGGCCGGCCGCCCGGGCCGGTTCGGAGACCGGCACCGAGGCCGCCTCGAGCACCGCGCCGAGGCCGCTCTCGCGGCAGAGATGGCCGCAATCCTGCACCAGCCCGTCGGAGACGTCGATCGCCGCCGAGGCGATGCCGTGCAGCGCCGCGCCGAGGCCGAGGCGCGGCTGCGGCAGCCGGTAGCGCGCGGCGAGGAAGCCGTCCTGCGTGCACAGGCGCCCCTGCAGCGCGGCGAGGCCGAGCGCGCCGTCGCCGATGGTGCCGGTGACCCACAGCCCGTCGCCGGCGACGGCGCCGCCCCGTCGCAGGATCCGCCCGGGTGCGGCGTGACCGAGGATGGTCAGCGACAGCACCAGCGGGCCCGCCGGCATCGCGGTGGTATCGCCGCCGAGCAGGTGCAGCCCGAACTCCGCCTGGTCGCGCGCGAGGCCGGCGCAGAAGCCGGCGAACCAGTCCTCGTCCAGGCCGCGCGGCATCGCCAGGGTCAGCAGGTAGCCGAGCGGGTCGGCACCCATCGCGGCGAGGTCGGACAGGTTCACTCGCAGCAGCTTGCGCCCGACCGTCTCCGCCGGATCCTCCGGCAGGAAGTGCACGCCCTGCACCATCGCGTCGGCGGCGGCAACCAGCATGCGGCCCGGGGGGGGTTCG
>CAXUCM010000437.1:0-2839 GCA_964249315.1 uncultured Acetobacteraceae bacterium
CCCTGCCCGGTTCGGCGCCGCTGGTGACGGAGTTCGGCGGGCGGGCGCGGGCCTGTTCGGGGAGGTACCGGTGGTCGCGGCACCAGCGGCCGCCTATCGCGTGCTCGCCCGCGCCTACCGGCCCACCCGCTTCGAGGAGCTGATCGGCCAGGACGCCATGGTGCGCATCCTGCGACGCGCGTTCTCGCTCGGCCGGGTCGCGCACGGCTTCATGCTCACCGGCGTGCGCGGCACCGGCAAGACCACCACCGCGCGCATCATCGCCCGGGCGCTGAACTGCATCGGCCCCGACGGGCAGGGCGGCCCGACCGCCGATCCGTGCGGGGTGTGCGCGAACTGCACCGCGATCCTGGCCGACCGCCATCCCGACGTGCTGGAGATGGATGCCGCCTCGCGCACCGGCGTCGACGACGTGCGCGAGATCATCGAATCGACCCGGTTCCGGCCGATGCAGGCGCGGATGAAGGTGTTCATCATCGACGAGGTCCACATGCTCTCGCGCAACGCGTTCAACGCGCTGCTCAAGACGCTGGAGGAGCCGCCGTCGCAGGTCACCTTCATCTTCGCCACCACCGAGCTGCGCAAGGTACCGGTCACCGTGCTGTCGCGCTGCCAGCGCTTCGAGCTCCGCCGGGTGTCGCAGGGCGAGCTGGCGGCGCATTTCGCCTCCATCGCCGAGCGCGAGCGTGCGCGGGTCACCGTCGATGCCCTCGCCGTCATCGCGCGCGCCGCCGACGGCTCGGTGCGCGACGGCCTGTCGCTGCTCGACCAGGCGATCTCGCTCGGCGAGGGCCAGACCGTCGATGCGGCGATGGTCGCCGACATGCTCGGGCTGGCCGATCGCGGGCTGGTGTTCGACCTGCTCGAGGCGGTGGTGCAGGGCCGCGCCGATCTCGCCCTCGGGATCACCGGGAGCGCCTATCAGCGCGGTGCGGATCTCGGCCTGATGCTGGCCGACCTGCTCGAGCTGATCCATACGGTGTCGCGCCTGAAGACGGTGCCGGCGCTGCGCGAGGGGGGAGAGCTGCCGGAGGCGGAACGGCGCCGCGGCGCGGCGTTGGCCGATCAGCTCGGCGTGCCGGTGCTGGGACGGCTGTGGCAGATGCTGCTCAAGGGGGGCGGCGAGGTCGAGATCGCGCCGGATCGCGGCGAGGCCGCCGAGATGGTGCTGATCCGCCTCTGCCACGTGCACGACCTGCCGACCCCGGGCGAGCTGGTGCGTCGCCTGTCCGAGGCGCCGAACGAGGGCCGGCCCGGATCGACTCTGCCTCGCGTCGAGCCGCCCCGATCGCCGACGGGCGGCGGCAGTACCGCCGCCGCCCGCGCGCTGCCCGACCTGCGCGAGCGGCCGGCCGAAGCACCCCCGGCACCGTCGCTGCGGAGCTGGCGCGAGGTGGTGGCCTACGTCGCCACGTGCCGCGAGGCGAGCCTGCACGGCCATCTGCGGCACTCGGTGCACCTGGTGCGGTTCGCAGCCCCCGTGATCGAGCTGCGGCCGCAGCCCGAGGCGCCGCGCGACCTCACCCAGCGGCTGGCCGCCATGCTTGCGGAAGCCACCGGCACGCGCTGGACCATCGCCGTGTCGAGTGCGGCGGGCGAGCCGACCCTGTCGGAGCAGTCCGAGGCGATGGAGGCGCGAAGCCGGTCGAGCGCCGCCGCGCACCCGCTGGTGCAGGCGATCCTGTCCACCTTTCCGGGCGCCAAAGTGGGCCGGCTGCACGACACGCGCCTCGATGCCTACGGGCTGCTGCCGGAACCCGAGCCGGCGGCGGCCGATCTCACCTTCGACCCGGACGATCTCACGGAGGATGACTGAATGAAGAACCTTGCCGGCTTGATGAAGCAGGCCACGCAGATGCAGGCCAAGATGGAGGAGATCCAGAGCAAGCTCGAGGCCATCGAGATCGACGGCAGCGCCGGCGCCGGCATGGTTACCATCACCCTCTCCGGCAAGGGCGACATGCGCCGGATCCGGCTCGACCCCAAGCTCGCCGACCCGGCCGAGATGGAGATGCTCGAGGACCTGATCGTCGCCGCCCATGCTGAGGCGAAGCGGCACCTGGAGGAACGCACCGCCGCCGAGATGCAGGCGGTCACGGGGGGCCTGAACCTGCCGCCGGGTCTGAAGCTGCCGTTCTGACCGATGGGAGGTCCGGAGATCGAGCGGCTGATCGATCTGCTCGGCAAGCTGCCCGGCCTGGGACCGCGCTCGGCACGCCGCGCCGCTCTGTCGCTGCTGCGCCAGCCGCAGGCGCGCCTGCTGCCGCTCGCCGCCGCCATGCAGCAGGCCGCGCGCACGGTGCAAAGCTGCGCGCGCTGCGGCAATCTCGACAGCCGCGACCCCTGCACGATCTGCGCCGACCCGGATCGCGACGCCGGCCTGGTCTGCGTCGTCGAGGGGGTCGGCGATCTGTGGGCGCTGGAGCGCGCCGGCGTGCATCGCGGCCTCTACCACGTGCTCGGCGGCACCCTGTCGCCCCTCGCCGGGGTCGGGCCGGAGGACCTCAACCTGCCCTCGCTGCTCGTCCGGCTCGAGGCCGGCGGCGTGCGCGAGGTGATCCTAGCCCTCGGCGCCACCGTCGAGGGTGCCACCACGACGCACTGGCTGTCCGAGCGGCTATCGGCGTTCGGCATCGCGCTGAGCCGGGTCGGGCAGGGGGTGCCGATGGGCGGCGCGCTGGACGTGCTCGATGACGGCACCCTCGCCGCGGCGCTGATGGCGCGGCGGCCCTCGTGAGCCTGCTCCCGGTGCCGGCGGCGATCCCACGCGCCGCCCTGGTCACCGGCGGCGGGGGGGGGCGGGGGGGGGCCCGCCGCCCGGGCCCCGCCGGCGGGCGGG
>CAXUCM010000438.1:0-2794 GCA_964249315.1 uncultured Acetobacteraceae bacterium
GTCGCACGCTGGACCGGGCCGGCCTCGCCGAACGCGCGCAGGTCCATGCCGGCGACTTCCACCGCGATCCGCTGCCTGCGGGGGCGGACCTGATCTCGCTGGTGCGGGTGCTGCACGACCATGACGATGACGCCGCGCTGGCGCTGCTGCGCGCGGCGCATCGCGCGCTGGCGCCGGGCGGGCGGCTGCTGATCGCCGAGCCGATGTCCGGCACGCGCGGCGCCGAGGCCAGCGGCGATGCCTATTTCGGCTTCTACCTGATGGCGATGGGCAGCGGCCGTCCGCGCAGCCCGGCGCGGATCCGGGCGATGCTGCGTCAGGCGGGCTTCGCGCAGGCGCGCCGGCTGCGCACGCGGCTGCCGCTGGTGTGCAGGCTGATCGTTGCGCGCTGACCCTCTCGCCGTTCCGTGAACGAAGCGTTGTCAACAAAGGTTGTCACTTTTATATGTTATGCTACGTTGACAGATACCAGGTCGCCAGACGCAGCCAACCGCGCACCGGCCGGAGGGAGGAGCAGATGCAGACGGACGCCGTCGTGATGAGCGCTCCCGGCCATGTCAGCCTGACCCGGATCGCGCTCACCGCCCCGCTGGAGACCGACATCGTCGTCGATATCGCCTGGAGCGGCATCAGCGCCGGCACCGAGCGCCTGCTCTGGACCGGCGCGATGCCGGACTTTCCGGGCATGGGGTATCCGCTGGTGCCCGGCTACGAGTCGGTCGGCCGCGTGGTCGAGGCCGGGGCGCAGTCCGGCCGCAGCCTCGGCGAGTCGGTGTTCGTGCCCGGCGCCAGATGCTTCGGCGAGGTGCGCGGCCTGTTCGGCGGCGCCGCCGCCCGCCTGGTGCTGCCCGGCGCCCGTGCCGTGCCGATCGAGGAGGGTCTCGGCGAGCGCGGCACGCTGCTGGCGCTCGCGGCGACCGCGCATCACGCCGCCTCGGTGCCGCCGCAGCTGATCGTCGGCCACGGCGTGCTCGGACGCCTGCTGGCACGGCTGACCGTGGCACTCGGTCATCCGCCGCCGACGGTCTGGGAGGAACGCGCGACCCGCACCGACGGTGCCGTCGGCTACGCGGTGACCAGCGCCAAGGACGATCCGAGGCGCGACTACCGTGTGATCGTCGATGCGAGCGGCGACGGCGCCATGCTCGACGCGCTGATCCCGCGCCTCGCCCGCGGCGGCGAGATCGTGCTGGCCGGGTTCTATCCGGGCCGGGTCTCGTTTGCCTTCGCGCCCGCCTTCATGCGCGAGGCGCGGCTGCGCTGCGCCGCCGAGTGGCTGCCGGAGGACCTGCGCGCGGTGCAGCGCCTGCTCGCCCTCGGCACGCTGTCGCTGGACGGTCTGATCACGCACCGGCGCTGCGCCGGGCAGGCGCAGGACGCCTACCGCACGGCGTTCGAAGATCCCGATTGCCTCAAGATGATTCTCGATTGGAGCCGCCCGGCATGAACGCGCAAACCCCGATCGTACCGGTCACGCAAGAGAAGGTGATCACGCAAGAGAAGTCGGACAAGCCGCAGGGTCGTACGCAGACGCAGATCGTGGCGATCTACGGCAAGGGCGGCATCGGCAAGAGCTTCACGCTGGCCAACCTCTCCTACAGCATGGCGCAGGCCGGCAAGCGGGTGCTGCTGATCGGCTGCGATCCGAAGAGCGACACCACCTCGCTGCTGTTCGGCGGACGCTCCTGCCCGACGATCATCGAGACCTCGTCGCGCAGGAAGGCGGCCGGCGAGCAGGTCGCGATCGGCGATGTCTGCTTCAAGCGCGACGGCGTGTTCGCGATGGAGCTGGGTGGCCCCGAGGTCGGCCGCGGCTGCGGCGGCCGCGGCATCATCCACGGCTTCGAGCTGCTGGAGAAGCTCGGCTTCCATGACTGGGGTTTCGACTACGTGCTGCTCGACTTCCTCGGCGACGTGGTGTGCGGCGGCTTCGGCCTGCCGATCGCGCGCGACATGTGCCAGAAGGTGATCGTGGTCGGCTCGAACGACCTGCAGTCGCTCTACGTCGCCAACAATGTCTGCTCGGCGGTGGCGTATTTCAACAAGCTCGGCGGCCATGTCGGCGTCGCCGGGCTGGTCATCAACAAGGATGACGGCACCGGCGAGGCGCAGGCCTTCGCCGATGCGGTCGGCATCCCGGTGCTGGCGGCGATCCCCGCCGACGACGATATCCGACGCAAGAGCGCGAACTACGAGATCGTCGGCAGGCCCGGCAGCGCCTGGGCGCCGCTGTTCGAGGCGCTCGGCCTGCAGGTGGCGGAAGCCCCACCCTTGCGTCCGCATCCGCTGACGCACGATGCGCTGCTCGGCCTGTTCAAGGGCGACGCGGTCGGCCGCGACGTCGTGCTCGAGCCGGCGAGCCTGGCCGACATGTGCGGCGGCGAGGCGCTGGTCGAGAAGCCCTCGCTCGAAGTCATCTACGAAGGCGCCTGAGCATGGCGTCCGATTGCCATGGCGGCCGCGAGACGATGCAGGCGGCGGCGCGCGCGGCCGGCAAGCAGGCCGGGCTCGACCGGCTGCTCGCCGACTATCCGCGCGGGCCGCACGACCAGCCGCAATCGATGTGCCCGGCCTTCGGCTCGCTGCGCGTCGGGCTGCGCATGCGTCGCACCGCGACGATCCTGTCCGGCTCGGCCTGCTGCGTCTACGGGCTGACCTTCACCTCGCGCTTCTACGGCGCGCATCGCAGCGTCGGCTACGTGCCGTTCAACTCGGAGACGCTGGTCACCGGAAAACTGTTCGAGGACATCCGCGCGGCAGTTTTTCAGCTGGCGGATCCGGCGCTGTACGATGC
>CAXUCM010000439.1:0-2791 GCA_964249315.1 uncultured Acetobacteraceae bacterium
TCTTCGACTGGGATCGTTCCAACCTCACCGAGCGCGCGCGCGAGATCATCGCCGAGGCGGCGCAGGCTTCCACCCGGGTGCAGACCACGCGGATCGAGGTCAACGGCTACGCCGACACGTCGGCGATCCATCCCGGACCGCGCGGCGAGCGTTACAACCAGGGCCTCTCGGTGCGTCGCGCGCAGAGCGTGAAGGCCGAGCTGATCCGCGACGGCGTGCCGGCGACGGCGATCGACACCCAGGGCTTCGGCGACACCCACCCGCTGGTACAGACGGGCCCGAACACCCGCGAGCCGCAGAACCGGCGCGTCGAAATCATCCTGCACTGACCGCTTCGACATGATCTATTAACGAAGGGCACCGCGAGGTGCCCTTTTCGTTAACGCGCGATCAACCCATCTTTCCTAGGGTGGATCCGCTCGGAGTGGCGCCGTGGCAGGCCGCCGCTTCAGCAAGCCGTCGACATGTTCAGCTTGGGCGGAGTAGCGCAGCATGGAAGTGGACGCCACCGAGACGATGCCCAGCCTGACCGTCAGTGAGCGTCGCCCCGGTATCGTGCACTCGATCTGGACCCCGGCGCGTCGCCAGCTGGCGCACCAGTTCGCTCGTTTCGGCGTGGTCGGCGTGCTCGGCTTCTGCTGGGATTTCGGCACCGTGCATGTCCTGCGCGGCCTGATCGGCTTCACCGCCGCCGCCCTGCTCGCCTACTTCATCGCCGCCTCGGCGAACTGGCTGATGAACCGGATCTGGACCTTCCGCGGCATCGGCTCGGCCGGCAGCATGCTCCGGCAATGGGGCACCTTCCTGGTCGCGAACTCGCTCGGCTTCGTGCTCAACCGCGGCACCGTGCTGGCGCTGTTCCATACCGTGCCGCTGTGCCAGACCTATCCGGTGCTCGCCCTGGTCGGTGGCACCGCCGCCGGGATGTTCTCGAACTTCACCATGTCCCGACGGTTGGTGTTCCGCTAGGGATGAAACCCGTTGCCGCCCACCCTGCCGAGGAACATCCCGTCCACGATGCCGAGCCGTCCCGCACCGACCCGCGCCTCGAACGCCAGCGGGCCGGGACCCAGCAGCAACGAGATCCGCGCCGCCTACCTGGGCTATTTCGCGCGGCACGGCCATCAGGTGGTGCCGTCCTCCTCGCTGGTGCCGCGCAACGACCCGACCCTGCTGTTCACGAACGCCGGCATGGTGCAGTTCAAGAACGTCTTCACCGGCCAGGAGAGCCGCCCCTATCGTCGCGCCGCCTCGGCGCAGAAGGTGGTACGCGCCGGCGGCAAGCATAACGATCTCGACAATGTCGGCTACACCGCGCGCCACCACACCTTCTTCGAGATGCTCGGCAACTTCTCGTTCGGCGACTATTTCAAGCCGCTCGCCATCGAGCTCGCCTGGAACCTGGTCACGCGCGAGTTCGGCCTGCCGGCGGACCGGCTGCTCGCCACCGTCTATGCCGAGGACGACGAGGCCGCACGCCTGTGGAAACAGATCGCCGGGCTGCCGGACGGCCGGATCATACGCATCGCGACCGCGGACAATTTCTGGCGCATGGGCGATACCGGCCCCTGCGGTCCCTGCTCGGAGCTGTTCTACGACCATGGCGACGACGTGCCGGGCGGACCGCCCGGCTCGGCGGACGAGGACGGCGACCGGTTCGTGGAGATCTGGAACCTGGTCTTCATGCAGTATTTCGAGGACCCGCCTGGGACGCGCACGCCGCTGCCGCACCCCTCGATCGATACCGGGCTGGGGCTGGAGCGCTTCGCCGCAATCCTGCAGGGGCATCGCGACAATTACGACACCGACACGCTGCGGGCGCTGATCCTGGCCTCGGCCGAGGCCACCGGCCAGGCGCCCGACGGACCGTTCCGGATCAGCCATCGCGTCGTCGCCGACCATCTGCGTTCGGCCTCGTTCCTGATCGCCGACGGCGTGCTGCCGGCGCGCGAGGGCCGCGGCTACGTGCTGCGCCGGATCATGCGTCGGGCGATGCGCCACCTGCACCTGATGGGAACCACCGGGCCGGTGTTCCACCTGCTGGTGCCCGCCCTGGTGCGGCAGATGGGCACGGCCTACCCGGAACTGGTGCAGGCGGAGGCGTTGATCGGCGAGACCATGCGTCTCGAGGAGGATCGCTTCAAGGCGATGCTGGAGCGCGGGCTCGCCCTGCTCGCCGACGAGACTGGCCGGCTCGGCGACGATGCCGCCCTGCCCGGCGACGTCGCCTTCAGGCTCTACGACACGTTCGGCTTCCCGCTCGACCTGACCCAGGACGCGCTGCGCGAACGCGGCCGCGCGGTCGACCTCGCCGGCTTCGAGAGCGCGATGGCGGCACAGCGCGCCCGTGCCCGCGCCGCCTGGTCGGGCTCCGGCGAGGCCGCCACCGAGCAGGTCTATTTCGAGCTGCGCGAGCGTCTCGGCGCCACCGAGTTCCTCGGCTACGCCACCGAGCAGGCGGACGCGGAGATCACCGGCCTGATCGTGGACGGCGCCGCCTGCGCGCGCGCCGGCGCCGGCGAGACGGTGTCGGTGCTGCTCAACCAGACGCCGTTCTATGCCGAGAGCGGCGGCCAGGTCGGCGATGCCGGCCGCATCGTCGCGCCCGGCCTGGTGATCCAGGTCGACGATACCCAGAAGAAGCTGGGCGCGCTGTTCGTCCATGTCGGACGCGTGCTCTCCGGCCAGGCGCGCACCGGCATGGCGGTGACCGCCAGCGTCGACCATGCGCGGCGCGG
Organism: uncultured Acetobacteraceae bacterium; assembly: GCA_964249315.1. GTDB lineage: Bacteria > Pseudomonadota > Alphaproteobacteria > Acetobacterales > Acetobacteraceae > Lichenicoccus. The sequence continues at coordinate 2,739 of CAXUCM010000439.1, forward strand.
CGCGATCCGGGCGCATCACTCCGCCACCCACCTGCTGCACGAGGCGCTGCGCC
>CAXUCM010000440.1:0-2784 GCA_964249315.1 uncultured Acetobacteraceae bacterium
GCACGGCGATGCCGTGCGTGGTGGTCAGCGTGAAATCGTCCTCGCCGTGCGCCGGCGCCATGTGCACCAGGCCGCTGCCCTGCTCGGTGGTGACGAAATCGCCGGCGAGCAGCGGCACGTCGTGCTCGTAGCCGCGGCCGCGCCAGGGATGCGCGCAGCGGCTGCCGGCGAGGACGGCGCCCTCGAACCGGTGCAGCACCGCGTACTCGGTGATGCCGGCCGCCTCGGCGACGTCGCCCGCGCGTCCGCTCGCCACCAGCAGCCGCCGACCCGGCCCGACCAGGGCGGCCTCGCCCACGCGGCGGACCTCGATCACCGCGTACTCGATCGCCGGCCCGTAGGCGATGGCGCGGTTGCCCGGCATGGTCCAGGGCGTGGTGGTCCAGATCACCGCCTCGACCCCGGCCAGCAGGCCCTCTTGCGTCGCGTCGTGCACGACCGGGAAGCCGACCCAGATCGTGCTGCTGGTATGGTCGTGATACTCGATCTCGGCTTCGGCCAGCGCGGTCTTCTCGACCGGGCTCCACATCACCGGGCGCAGGCCGCGATACAGCGCGCCGTTGAGCAGGAAGCGGCCGATCTCCGCCACAATCGCCGCCTCGGAGGCGAAATCCATCGTCGCGTAGCGTCGCGCCCCGTCGGCCTGCACGCCGAGCCGGCGGAACTCCCCGGCCTGGATGCGCAGCCACTCTTCGGCATAGGCCCGGCACTCGGCACGGAACTGCAGGATCGGCACCTGGTCCTTGTCGCGCCCGGCGCTGCGATACTGCTCCTCGATGCGCCACTCGATCGGCAGCCCGTGGCAGTCCCAGCCCGGCACGTAGGTCACCGCGAAGCCGGCCATGCGGTGCGCGCGGTTGATCACGTCCTTCAGGATCTTGTTCAGCGCATGACCGATATGCAGGTGACCGTTGGCGTAGGGCGGCCCGTCATGCAGGGTGAAGCGCGGCCGGCCGGCGCCGGCGGCCGCGATCGCCGCGTCCAGCCCCGTCGCCTGCCAGCGCGCCAGGATTTCGGGCTCGCGACGCGGCAGGTCGCCGCGCATCGGAAAGCCGGTGCGCGGCAGGAATACGGTGTCGCGATAGTCGGGCTCGGTCATGGACATTGCTGGACCCTGTGCAGGCGGCCGTTGCTGCCTCACCCGCCCGGCATGCGCAACAGGTACTCGCGTGCCTGGGAGGCATCGAGGGCGATCTGCGCGCGCAGCGCCTCCAGCCCGTCGAACTTGCGCTCCGACCGCAGCAGCGTGTGCAGCGCCACCGAGAGCTCGCGGCCGTACAGGTCGCCGGCAAAGTCGAACAGGTGCACCTCGACCCGGCTTTCCGGGCCGCTCTGCACCGTGGGACGGCGGCCGATATTGGCGACGCCCGGGCGGGTCTCGCCGTCCGGCAGACGCACCGTCACCGCGTAGACCCCGCGCGCCGGCTCCAGGTGCCGGCCGAGCGGCAGGTTGGCGGTCGGAAACCCGAGCTGGTGGCCGCGAGCATCGCCGTGCTGGACGATGCCGCGCAGCGCCCAGGGCCGACCCAGCTCCTCGGTGGCGCGCTCCGGATAGCCGTCCAGCAGCGCCCGACGGATCCGGCTCGAGGAGAGCGGGCCGCCGCTATCGGCCAGCGGCGGCACCACGGTCAGGCCGATGCCGAGCGGCTCGGCGCCCGCCGCCAGCGTGCCGACATCGCCGCCGCGACGATGTCCAAACGCGAAGTCCGGGCCGCAGGCGAGGTGGCGCAGCCCGATGGCGTCGTGCAGCACCTCGCGCACGAAGCTCTCGGCGGAGAGGTGCGAGAACGACTCGTCGAAGCGGATCTGGAAGATGCAGGAGACGCCGAGCGCGGCCAGCGCGGCCTGTCGTTCGGCCGGCAGGCTAAGCCGGAACGGCGCGTCGTCGGGGCGGAACAGCTCGCGCGGGTGCGGCTCGAAGGTGACCACGCCGAGGGGCGCGTCGGGACGCGCCGCGTGCAGCGTGCGCAACAGGTGGGCATGGCCGAGATGCACGCCGTCGAAATTGCCCAGTGCCGCGATCGCGCCGCGTGCCTCGCGCGGGATCCGGCGCCAGTCGGTGAACAGCCCGGTCATGCACCGACCCTGAAGCAGCCGACGCCGACGCGCGCGGCGGCTCCGGGACGCAGCTCAGCTATGTCGGACGGGCTCCTGCACCGGCTGCGGCGCCGCACCCGGCACCGGCCGCGCCACCGGGGACGCCAGCGTCGCGGGGTTTGCACTGCCGGATCCCCCGTGCGCCTCCATCGACTCGTCCTCGGCCATGTTCCTCTTGAACGACTTCACGCCCTTGGCGAAATCGCCCATCAGCGTGCTGACCTTGCCGCTGCCGCCGAACAGCAGCAGCACGACCGCAAGCACGATCAGCCAATGCCAGATGCTCAAGCCACCCATGCCACCCTCTCTCCGCCCATGCGGGCGGTCACCTGATCTCGCCCATGCACATGGCGCCGTGCGAGCAGCCGTGCAAGCCTATTCGCGTGTCCGCCCCGGGCCCGGACGAGAGAGCTTAGGGCGCGCCGCGTAGATGCGCGATCAGCGCCTCGGCGGTGTCGCGATCGGTCTCCAGGGCGCTCACGGCAACGTCGTGGCTGAACCCGGCGCGGGCGAACGCCGCCAGTGCCGCCTGGCGCGACGGACCCTCCTCCCGCGCATCATCTCGCGCGAACGGGCCCAGCCGCCGCTTGCGTGCATGCACCAGCGCCGCGGCGCGCTGCGTCCCGGCTTCGTCCGCCTCGGCCGCCGCCACCGAAGCATTCGGCTCGGTGCTCATCGCAAGCTCGG
>CAXUCM010000441.1:0-2782 GCA_964249315.1 uncultured Acetobacteraceae bacterium
TCTACCTGGTCCCCTCGATCCTCAGCGGCAGCGGTGCCGCGGCCCTGGCGCAGCTTCTGGGCTCGCGCGCGCTGCTGTTCCTGGCAGGCCTGGTCTTCCTCGCGGGCACCCTGGTCGCGGCTGCCGCCGGGTCGATGCCGACGATCCTGTTCGGCCGGGCGTTGCAGGGCGGCGGCGACGGCATCATCGCGGCGCTCTGCTACGCGATGATCCCGACCCTGTTCCCCTCGGCGCTGATCCAGCGCGTGTTCGGCATCGAGGCGCTGATCTGGGCCGCGTCCGCATTCGGCGGTCCGCCGCTCGCCGGGCTGATGACGCAGACGCTGTCCTGGCGGGCCGCCTTCCTGGTCAACCTGCCGCTGATCGCGGGCTTCCTGGTGCTGGTGCCGCGGGTCAGTCCGGGCAGGGCGCGATCGGCCGCGTCGGCCGGGGTGCCGTTGCGGACGCTGTGCTGCATCGCCGCCGGCATCATGTCGGTGGCGCTGGCGGGCGTGCTGGACGGGGTGGCGGCGAAGCTCGCCGGCCTGGCGCTATCGATGCTGCTGCTCGGCAGCAGCCTGCGGGTCGACCGGTCGGCGCGGACGCGGCTGTTCCCGCCGGGGATGTTCCGGTTGTCCGGCCGCTTCGGTGCGTCGTACTGGCTGATCCTGCTGATGCCGGTGGCGCAGGCGGTGTCGGGGGTCTACCTGGTGCTCGGGTTGCAGCGTCTGTGGGGCTTGCGACCGGCCGCCGCCGGCGGCATCGGCGCGCTGATGGCGCTGGGCTGGAGCCTGTCGGCGTTCCTGGTCGCCTCGAACCCGTTCTGGCGGACGCGTCTCGCCTGGCTCGGGCCGGCCCTGAACGCGGCCGGGCTGTTCGGCCTGCTGCTGGCGCTGCGCTCGGGATCGCTGGCGCTGGTGGTGGTGGCGCAGCTGGTGATCGGTACCGGCTTCGGGCTGAGCTGGGCGATGCTGAGCCAGCGGGTGATGCAGTCGGCGGGTGCCGCGGACCAGGACCGTGCCACCGCGCTGGTGCCGGCGGTGCAATCCGCCGGCTACGCGATCGGCGCCGCGGTTGCCGGCCTCGCCGCGAACGGCGCCGGCCTGCCGGGCGCGATGCGACATGGCGCCAGCATCATGCCGGCATTGTCATGCGCCTACGCGACCGCGACGGCGGTCGCTCTCGTCGGCGTCCTGATGGACTGCAGGGGCGCGGCCCGTGACCCGGGTGCGGATCAGAGCTCGCCGATCGTGCCGACCACCCGCGACACCATGCCGTAGGCGATCGCCTCCTCGGCGCTCATCCAGTAGTTCCGGTCGGTGTCCTTGGCGACCTTCTCGTAGGACTGGCCGGTCTCGCGGGCGAACAGGCGGTTCAGCCGCTCGCGCATCTTGATGATCTCGCGCGCCTCGATGTCGATATCGACGGCGGGACCGCGCACGCCGCCCATCGGCTGGTGCAGCAGGAAGCGGGTGTTGGGCAGGCAGAGGCGGCGCTCCTTGACGCCCGCCACGTAGATCAGCGCGCCGGCGCTGGCGACCCAGCCGGTGCCGATCACCCGCACCGGAGCCAGGCCGTCGACGAAGCGGATCATGTCGTGGATGGTGTCGCCGCTCTCGACGTGGCCGCCCGGCGAGTTGATGTAGACGTCGATCGGCTTGTCGGAGGCGCCGGCCAGGGCGAGCAGGCGGCCGGTGACGTCGCGCGCGACCTTGTCGTTGATCGCGCCGAAAATCAGCACCTTGCGCTGGTCGAACAGCCGCTTCTCGAGCTCGTTGATCGGCGAGGACAGGGTCTTGTTGTCTTCCGGCTCCTTCTGCTCCGGGCCGTTCGGCTCGGGCACGTCGGGTCCATCGGGTGCGTCGGGGTCCTCGTCATCCATCCGGACGCGAAGCTGGCCGGCCAGCGGCGACATGCCATTCATGGTGATCTCCCTGCAGCCGGATTGCGCATCCCAGCGTCCTAGCCTGTTTGTCGTCCTGCTCCAAGCCGCGTCGCGCGCCCTTGCGCCCGGACGCGGCTGCGCTACAGCAGGATCCACCAAGAGATGGGCAAACCGGTGCCGGGACCAAGAGTGCGCGCGCTGTTTCTGCTGCTGGCGTCGAGCCCGTGCGGCTGTGCGCATCGCGACGTGGTCGACACGCCGGTGGGCTGGTGGCACCAGCTGCAGGGCGGCGCGATCGCCCAGCAGCGGCCGCCGCCGCCGGGCGCGGACGATCCGTATCCGGCCGTCGGCACCACGCCGGCGCATGCGCCGGCGGTGGCCTCGCTCGACCTGCGCCGCTCGGTGACCGGGGCGCTGCTGCGCCAGCGCAACCTGACCACGCGAAGCGACGCCAACGATCCGCTGCCGCCGCCGGTGTCGACCCCCGTCCACGCGGCGCCGGTCGCGGCCAAGCCTGCGGCGCCGGCCGGCGCCGGCTCGGCAACGCTCGATGCCGCCCAGGGTCCGGCGGCCGGGCCGACGTCTGGGCCGACGTCCGGGCCGGCGGCCGGCCCGGCTGCGGCACCCCCGGACGCGGAGCCGGAACTGGCGCTGCCGGCGGTGCAGGTGCAGCAGGCGGGTGCCACGGAGACGGTGGCACTGCCGGCGATCCCCGGCGCGCCGCCGCCGCCGCCGCGTCTGCCCGGCCTGCCGGCGATCGCGGCACAGCCGCGCACCGAGCGGCTGCCCGACTACGCGGTGGCGCCGGCAACGGGCACCCATCTGGTCTTTGCCGTCGGCAGCGATAGCCTGCTCGGCGGCCAGCACGGGGCGCTGCACGAGGTGGCGCCAGGGCGTCGCAGCCACGAGCTGATGGTG
>CAXUCM010000442.1:0-2782 GCA_964249315.1 uncultured Acetobacteraceae bacterium
CGGCCCAGGCCTGCGCGGTCACCCAGTCGACGCTGTCGGCCGGCATCCTGGCGCTGGAGCGCCAGCTCGGGGTCAGGCTGCTCGACCGCGAGGCCGGGCGGCGCGTCGTCTTCACGCCGGCCGGCCTGCACATCGCGGCGCTCGCGCGCGACGCGCTGGCCGCGCTGGAGGCGGTGCGCGACGCCGCCCACGCCTCGCACGCGCCGATGGCGGGGCCGATGCGGCTGGGGGTGATCCCGACCATCGGTCCGTTCCTGCTGCCGCGCCTGCTGCCGGCGCTGGCGCAGAGCTTCCCCGACCTGGTGCTTTCGCTGAACGAGGACCTGACCGAGCGGCTGGTCGACAAGCTCGCGGCCGGGAAGCTCGATCTGCTGCTGCTGGCAACCCCCTGTCCCTGCGGCGGCGTCGAGACGATGGCGCTGGCGCGCGACCCGTTCCTGCTGGCGCTGCCGCCCGGGCACCGGCTGCTGGCGCAGGCCTCGGTCGATCTCGCCGAGCTGTCGGGCGAGCCGATGCTGCTCCTGGAGGACGGGCACTGCCTGCGCGAACAGGCGCTCGACGCCTGCCGCCGGCAGGATGGCTGGACCTCGCCGGCGCCGTCGGCGTTCGCCGCCACCAGCCTGTACACGCTGGTGCAGATGGTGGCGGGCGGTTTCGGCGCGGCGCTGCTGCCGAAGCTCGCGGTCGATGGCGGCGTCGCGCGACAGGCCGGCGTCGCGGTGCGGGCGCTGGCCGGCGAGGGGGCGGGGCGGACGCTGAGCCTGGCCTGGCGGCCGACCTCGACGCGGCGCGCCGACTACCGCGCCTTCGCCAGGCTGCTCCGCTTCGAGCCGCCCTCTCCTACTTCACCATCGGCCCCTACTTCACCATCGGGAGCGTGATCGTGCTGCTGTCCTGGACGTGGATCTCGGCACTGCGATAGTCCGGCGGCTGCGCCAGGAAGATGTTCGCCACGTAGCTCTGCGGGTTACGATCGTAGAGCGGGAACCAGCTCGACTGGATCTGCACCATCAGCCGGTGGCCGGGCAGGAAGACGTGGTTCACCGTCGGCAGCACGATGCGCCAGGGCAGCACCTGGCCCGGGGTCAGCGGCTTCGGATCGGAGAAGCTGTCGCGGTAGCGGCCGCGCAGGATGTCGGCGCTGACCATCAGCTCGTAGCCGCCGAGCTGCGGCTCGCGGCCGTCGATCTCGGGATACAGGTCGATCAGCTTGACCACGAGGTCGCCGTCGGTGCCGGTGGTGGAGAGGTCGATGTTGCCCACCGGCTGGCCGCTGATGCGCAGCGGGGCGTCGAGCGGGGCGGAGACGTATTCGAGCACGTCCGGGCGGCCGGAGACGGTGCGCTGGTCGGAGGCCAGCCAGGTCTGCCAGCGGGTCTCGCCCTGCGCGCCGGACAGGTGCACCGGTCGCGGCAGGAACGGCACCGGGTTGGCCGGATCCGAGACGTAGGCGCGGTAGCCGGGAGTGGAGGCCGCCGGTTGCGCGAAGCCGAGCTGCTGCTGCGGGCCGAGATGCAGCGTGGCGGCCTGGGTGGTGCCGGGCCAGGCGGCGCGTCGCTCCCAGCGATTGGCGCCGGTGACGAAGTCGGTCACCGGCGCGATCACGGTGGCGTGCTCGTCGCCCTGCAGGGTGCGTTCGAGGAACGGGGCGAGGATGCGGTCGCGGAACGCCTGCGCGGTGTCGGAGCCGAACCGGATCGCACCGATGGCGCTGCCGTCGAGGCGTTCCTGATGGTGGAACCAGGGTCCGATCACCAGGTGCAGCAGCCCGGTCTTGTCGTACGGCGACAGCGCCTTGTAGACGGCGATGTTGCCGTAGATGTCCTCCTGGTCCCACAGGCTGTGCACCAGCATGGTCGGCACGCTCAGCTTCTGTCCGCCGCCCTGGCCTTGAGCCTGGCCCTGGCCCTGGGCGTGGCCCTGGACCTGGGCGGCGAGCAGCTTGTCGATCGCCTGGCCCTGCCAGAAGGCGTCGTAGGCGGGATGGGCCAGCAGCTTGGTGAAGAAGCCGAGCTGGTCGAGCCCGCGCCCGCGTCCGAGCGCGCCGGCGGAGCCCGCCTGCATCAGCTCGGTGTACTCGTCGTAGGCGCTCGACCACCAGGCGAGGTCGCTGCCGCGGGTGGCTTCCTGCTCGTAGATGTAGTCGAGCGAGCCGGTGCGGAAGGCGCCCTGGTGGAACCAGTCGTCGCCCATCCAGCCATCGACCATGGCGTTGATCGGCACCGCCGCCTTCAGCGCCGGGTGCGGATGGAACAGCGCCATCAGCGCGGTGAAGCCGTCATAGGAGATGCCGAGGATGCCGACCCGGCCGTTGCTCTCGGGGGTGTGCTTGACCAGCCAGTCGATGCTGTCCCAGGCGTCGGTGGATTCGTCCACCCTGGTCGGGTTGAGCGGGCCGACCAGCGGCCGGGTCATCACGAAGTCGCCCTCCGAGCCGTGCTTGCCGCGTATGTCCTGCATGACCCGGATGAAGCCGTGATGCACCACCAGGTCGTCGGCCACGTCGCCGTCGCCGAGCACGCCGGCGAACGTGGCGCTCGGATGCTCGGCGAACCTCTCGACGGCGCCGTAGGGCGTGCGGGTCAGCAGGATCGGCGCGTTGTGCGCCCCCTTGGGGATCAGGATCACGGTGCGCAGGCGCACGCCGTCGCGCATCGGGATCATCACGCTGCGTTCGGTATAGTCGAAGCCGGAAACCTGCGCGGTGAACTGCGCGGGGATCTCGCTCGGCAGGGCGGGAGCCGGAGCCGGAGCCGGGGCCGCAGCAAGGTTGGGGGTCGAT
>CAXUCM010000443.1:0-2779 GCA_964249315.1 uncultured Acetobacteraceae bacterium
TGCCGAAGAACATCCTGATGATCGGCCCGACCGGCTGCGGCAAGACCGAGATCGCCCGGCGCCTCGCGCGGCTGGCGCAGGCGCCGTTCCTCAAGGTCGAGGCCACCAAGTTCACCGAGGTCGGCTATGTCGGGCGCGACGTCGAGAGCATCGTCCGCGACCTCGTCGAGGTCAGCCTGAACATGCTGCGCGAGATCCGCCGGCGCGACGTGCAGGCGCGCGCCGAGCTCGCGGCCGAGGACCGGCTGGTGGGTGCGCTGGTCGGAGAGACCGCGAGTGCGGACACCAAGTCCAAGTTCCGGCGGATGCTGCGCGACGGCGAGCTGGAGGGCAAGGACGTCGAGGTCGCCATCGCCGACCCGCAGGGCTCGCCGCTGGGCCAGATGGACATCCCCGGCATGCCGGGCGGCAGCGTGATCAATCTCGGCGAGATGATGAAGGGGATGATGGGCCGCCAGGCGCAGCCGCGCCGGATGAGCGTGGCTGCGGCGCGCACCGCGCTGCAGCGCGAGGAGGCCGACCGCCTGCTCGACCATGACAGCCTGACTCGCGACGCGGTGGCGCATGCGCAGGATCACGGCATCGTCTTCCTCGACGAGATCGACAAGGTCTGCGCGCGCTCCGAGAACGGCTTTCGCGGCGGCGACGTCTCCCGCGAGGGCGTGCAGCGCGACCTGCTGCCGCTGATCGAGGGCACCACCGTCTCGACCAAGTACGGCCCGGTGAAGACCGACCACATCCTGTTCATCGCCTCCGGCGCGTTCCACCTCGCCAAGCCTGCCGACCTGCTGCCCGAACTGCAGGGACGCCTGCCGATCCGCGTCGAGCTGGCGCCGCTGTCGCGCGCCGACCTGCGCCGCATCCTGACCGAGCCGGAACACTCGCTGATCAAGCAGTACGTCGCGCTGATGGGCACCGAGCTGCTGTCGCTCGATTTCGGCGAGGATGCGATCGACGCGCTGGCCGACCTCGCCGCCGACATCAACGACCGTGTCGAGAATATCGGCGCGCGCCGCCTGGCCACCGTGCTCGAGCGCCTGCTCGAGGAGGTCAGCTTCACCGCCAGCGACCGCCCGCACGACGTCGTCCACGTCGATGCCGCCTACGTGCGCGACAAGGTCGCACCGCTCGCGCAGAAGGGCGATCTCAGCCGCTTCATCCTGTGACGAACCCCTTCGTCATCCCGGCCGAGCCGACCGCTTCGGAGGCCATCGCCGCCATCGGCGAGGAGCTGGAGGTGTTCGACGACTGGATGGACCGCTACCAGTACATCATCGAGCTCGGCCGCAAGCTGCCGCCGTTCCCCGCCGACTGGACCGACGACGCGCATCGCGTGCCGGGCTGCCAGAGCCAGGTCTGGATGGAGTCCGACCTCGCCGAAGGCAGGCTGCGTCTGGCCGGCGCGTCGGATGCGGCGATCGTCTCCGGCCTGGTGGCGCTGCTGCTGCGAGTGTATTCCGGCCGCCCCCCCGACGAGGTGCTGCGCACCGATCCGGTCTTCCTGAGGGATCTCGGCCTGCTCGAGGCGCTGTCGACCAACCGCGGCAACGGCATCGCGGCGATGGCGCGCGCCGTCCAGCAGGCGGCGCAAGCCGCGGTTGCGGCCTGACTTCCCCGACATGCTAGAACCAGCGCCGACGCGCGGAGTGCACTGACCTCATGGTCGATTGGAACCTGCCGCCACCGCCGACGATCCGCCGGTTGCCCTCGCTGCCGCGGTCGCCGGGCCTGCTCAAGCTCGCCGCCGCCGCGGTGGTGCTGGCGGTGCTCGCCGCCTCCGCGCCCTACTTCACGGTGGCGCAGGGCGAGCGCACCGTGGTCACCAATTGGGGCAAGGTCAGCTACCTGGCGGAGCCGGGCTTCCATCTGCGCGTGCCGATCATGCAGGCGCAGGTGCCGATGCCCGTCAACGTCCGCTCGATCCAGCTCGACGACCTGAACACCTACACGATCGACAGCCAGGAGCTCGAGGCCACGATCGTGCTGCAATATCGCATACCGGTCGACCGGGTGCTGGACGTCTACTCCAACCTCGGGCCGGACTACGCGCTGCGCCTGCGCTCGATGGTGATCGACCGGTTCAAGACGGTGATCGGCACCGTCAACGCCATCGATCTCGCCAGCGAACGCGGCCGCGTCGCCAAGGAAGTGGTGGCCAGCATACGCACCGATGCCGCGCGCCTGTACGACGGCGTCGAGATCACCGACTTCCAGTTCATAAACTTCAACTGGAACGATGCCTACCGCACGGCGATCTCCAACGCCTCCGTCGCCAAGGCGCGGGTCGACCAGCAGGAGCAGGAGAAGCGCCAGGCCGAGGTCTCCGCCGAGCAGGCGGTGGTCGAGGCGACCGGACGCGCCAACGCGCAGATCGCGACCGCCTCGGGTGATGCGAAGTCGCGCCGCATCCGCGCCGACGCCGACGCCTACGCGGTGCAGATCGCCGGCACCGCGGCGGCGAGCGCGTTGCGGGCGCAGAACGAGGCGCTGAACAACAATCCCAACCTGGTCGCGATGCAGTGGGCGCAGCGCTGGAACGGCCAGCTGCCGACCAGCATGTTCGGCAGCAGTCCGGTTCCGTTGATGATGGGCAAGTAGCTGGCCGTGGGCGCCTGAGGCCAGGGCTCTGCCCTGGACGCCGCAAGCCGGCAAGAAAGCACCCCACCCAAGCAAATGGATTCTCAAGGCTTCGCCTTGAGCGGGTCCAGGGCGGAGCCCTGGCCTTCCGGCAGGCACGGGCTTGCGCGCCGCCCGGCCGCAGGCCAATTCTGCCGGATGC
>CAXUCM010000444.1:0-2775 GCA_964249315.1 uncultured Acetobacteraceae bacterium
TGCTCGGCGTGCAGCCCGACGATGACCGTATCGCCTCCGACCCTGATGAGCGGAGCGCAGATGGCCCAAGGCAGACGCGGCGCCGCCACGACGTTCCACCTGGACGACCGGATCATACAGATGGTCGACGTCACCTGGCGTAACGCCGGGGAAGATGGCGGTGTCCATCGCTGCCAGTGGAAGTGGTACCGGGACGGTCAACTCGTCTCGAGCAGTCCGGTGCGTGATCTGGATTTCGAGAGGACGCCCTACACGCTGCATACGGCGCGACCCGCAGCCCCGCTCGGTATCGGCACTTACACGGTCGACACCCTGATCGACGGGAACGTCGTCGCGACGAGCGCCTTCACGATCGTCGGATGAGCCTGGCTACATCCCGAGCGCGCCCAGGCCGGGATGATCCGCTGGACGCGCGCCGAGCGGCCAGTGGAAGCGGCGCTCGGCCGCCGGGATCGGCACGTCGTTGATGCTGGCCTCGCGCCGTCGCATCAGGCCGTTGCCCGCGAACTCCCACTGCTCGTTGCCGTAGGCACGGAACCAGGCCCCCTGCGCGTCGCGATACTCGTACTGGAAGCGGACGGCGATGCGGTTCTCGAGCACCGCCCAGAGCTCCTTGATCAGACGATATTCCTGCTCGGCCTGCCATTTGCGCGTGAGGAAGGCGATGATCGCCTCGCGTCCGGAAAAGAACTCCGAACGGTTGCGCCACGCGCTGTCCGCGGTATAGGCGCCGGCGACCCGGACCGGGTCGCGCCCGTTCCAGGCATCCTCGGCGGCGCGCACCTTCAGGATCGCGCTGTCCCGGTCGAAAGGCGGCAAGGGCGGCCGTTCTGCGTCCATCGGCATGCGCTCCGTTCGGCAGCGAAGTTTCGCCCCGGTCGGCGAGCGTGACAAGATGTCCGGGCGTAGGGTTAGCCGGCGGCGTGCGCCAGGCGTGCGGCGAGGCGACGCTGACGCCGGCGCATCGCGCCGAAGGCCAGCCCCGACGCCGTGCGGCAGACGCGCCCGTGCGGGGTGAAGCCGATCGTCTTGAAGATCATGCCGACGGCGCGGTCCAGATGCGCACGCCGGTAGAACCCCATCGCCCGCGACATGTAGGCGGCGATGCAGCGCTGATGGTCGTATGCCAGGCCGACCGGCTCGCTGGTGCAGTGGAAGGCGAAGGCGAGCTCGTCATCCTCGGTTTCGGTGACCCGGCCCAGGGCGATGCGGGTGCGGCGCAGCACGCCGATGCGCTCGCGCTTCAGGTAGCGGTGCATGTGATCGTAGAACAGCTTGAAATGGCGATACTCGTCGGCGGCGATCTGCCGGCAAATCGCCTTGAGCACCGGCTCCTCGGTCGCGTCCGCCAGCGCCGTGTAGAAGGACGAGGTGCCGGTCTCGACCATGCAGCGCGCGATCAGTTCGCCGGTGCGCGAGCCGCGCACGGAGGCATCCACCTCGATCGGGACCTTGTAGGCGGCGCGATAGCGCGCGAACGCCGCCGGGTAGTCCCAGGACGGTTCCGCCAGCATCGCCCAGCGGCCGAGCGCATCGCCGTGCTGGACCTCCTCGACCGACCAGTTGTCGGCGGCGAGGCGGAAATCCGGATCGTCGGTGAACACGTTCTTGAGGTAGCTGGCATAGTCGGTGCCGTTGCGCTCGACCACGGCGGCCGCCTTGACCAGGAGCAGGACCTCCGGGTCGACCCGGGACGCATCGAACCGGTCCCAGGCCAGCTCGTCGATCCGCCAATGCTTCATCGTGCCTGTCCCACTCCCAGCCTGGATCCGGCTGTCTTCCCTGTTTGTTCACGCGGCCCGATGAGGGCTGCAGGTTTTATCACCCAATCGCCCACCGACGCGAACCCGCCGGCAACGAAGCGGCCTGTTGAAGATGACAGCATCTGATCAGGCTGTTGCAGGCTGGCCACAGCCGGTCGACAGGCGCGCGTCCGAGCCCCTGGTGACTCGCGCCCGGCGGGGTGCGATGATCCGCCGACAGCACGCAGCCGCAACCGGCGGCGCTTGCGACAGACCTGCCGACACGCCGCCCCGGCTTCGGGCGGCGGCAACGCGCGGGCGCATCCTCACCACCGGACCAGCGGAAGGAACCCCCGCACCCATGAACATCCATGAATACCAGGCCAAGACCCTGTTGCGGGGCTTCGGCATGCCCGTGCTGGAGGGCCGCGTCGCGCGCTCCCCGGAAGAGGCGCTGGTCGCCGCACGCACCCTGCCCGGTCCGGTGATCGTGGTGAAGTCGCAGATCCATGCCGGCGGACGCGGCGCCGGGCGATTCAAGGAAGACCCCAACGGCAAGGGCGGCGTCCGCCTGGTCCGCTCGCCCGACGAGGCCGAGGCGGCGGCGCGCGCCATGCTCAACCAGACGCTCGTCACCAAGCAGACCGGGCCGGCCGGGCGCGTGGTGCATCGGCTCTATATCGAGGCCGGCTGCGACATCGCCCGCGAGCTCTACCTCTCGCTGCTGGTCGACCGCGGCACCGGCCGGGTCACCATCGTCGCCAGCCAGGAAGGCGGCATGGAGATCGAGGAGGTCGCCGCCGCGAGCCCGGAGAAGATCCTGCACGCGACCATCGATCCGGCGACCGGCTTCTCCCCCTATATCGGGCGCAAGCTCGCCCGCGAGCTGGGCCTGGCCGGCAAGTCGGCCGCCGCGTTCAGCAAGGTGGCCGGCGCCGCCTACGAGGCGTTCGTCAAGCTCGACTGCGCGATCATCGAGATCAACCCGCTGGTGGTCACCGGCGGCGGCGAACTGGTGGCGCTCGACGCCAAG
>CAXUCM010000445.1:0-2767 GCA_964249315.1 uncultured Acetobacteraceae bacterium
GATTCTCAAGGCTTCGCCTTGAGCGGGTCCAGGGCAGAGCCCTGGCCTTGATGGGCCCGCTCACGGCGGCCAACGCCGTGAGCATGGCCGAAATGGCGGCGATCGGGTCGGAAATTATCGGACGCGACGCGCGACATACCACCGTGTCCGACAACAGAGTGGCGGCATGCGAAGATCGCCGGAGGCATGCCCGTCATCTACGCCGACATGCTGCTGGGGAGCCGCGCGCCGGGCGTGCATGGGGTGCAAACCCGGGCCGCAGCGGGCTAGACTGCGTATCGGCGCGACGCCGCCGCTGCAGGGAGCCGGCACGCCTATGTCCGAGACGACGCACACGCTCGCATCCGCCGCCGGATGACGCACACCATCGCCTCCGTCGCTGTATTCTGCGGATCGCGGTTCGGCGCCGATCCGGCCTACGCGGCGGCCGCACGCGCCGCCGGCGAGGGCCTGGCGCGCGCCGGCATCAAGCTGATCTATGGCGGCGGCAAGGTCGGGCTGATGGGCGTGCTCGCGGACGCCGCGATCGCCGCCGGCGGCGAGGTCAGCGGCGTCATCCCGGATTTCCTTTCCGCCCGCGAGGTCATGCACGAGCAGGTCACCGACCTCACCGTCACGGACTCGATGCATAGCCGCAAGCAGCGCATGTTCGCCCAGGCCGATGCGTTCCTGGTGCTGCCCGGCGGGCTGGGCACCTTCGACGAGGCCATCGAGATCATCACCTGGCGGCAGTTGCGCCTGCACGACAAGCCGATCCTGATCGCCGACATCGCCGGCTGGGCGCAGAGCCTGCTCGCGGCCCTGGAGCAGGTCATCCGCGACGGCTTCGCCGACGCCTCCGCGCGGACCCTGTTCAGCGTCGTGCCGAGCGTGGAGGCGGCGCTCGCGCAACTCGCCGCTCCCGTGCCGCTCGACAGGCAGCCGGTCGATGTCGCCCGACTCTAGCCGCACGGCCCGGGCAGAGGCGCGGACGGGCTCGACGCGCCGTCTTGCGGCGGTCGGTCCGCTTCGGTATATGCGCGCCAGCCGGAGTGTAGCTCAGCCTGGTAGAGCACTGTGTTCGGGACGCAGGGGCCGGAGGTTCGAATCCTCTCACTCCGACCAGGTTGCACCCTCGATCCTGATCCTGCCCCTGATCCTGCGATGAGAGTCCGCCAGGTCGATCCGCCGCGCTGGACCGAGCGCGGCAGCCCGGAATATCGCCGCATCACCATCGCCCTGTTCCTGTCGGGCTACGCCACCTTCTCCCTGCTCTACTGCGTGCAGCCGCTGCTGCCGCTGTTCTCGCGCTCTTTCCGTCTCGATGCGGCGCAGAGCGCGCTGGCGCTGTCGCTCAGTACCGGCCTGCTGGCGCCTGCGATCCTGCTCGCGGGCGCCGTCTCCGAAGCGGTCGGCCGCACCTCGCTGATGGCGGCGTCGCTCGGCATCGCCGCCCTGCTCGACCTGCTCGCGGCAGGCGCGCCGAACTGGACCGTCCTGCTGCTGCTGCGCGCCCTCGAGGGCATCGCCCTCGGCGGCGTGCCGGCCATCGCGATGGCCTATCTGGCCGAGGAGATCCACCCGGCGGCACTCGGCCCGGCGATGGGGCTCTATATCGGCGGGACCGCGATCGGCGGCATGGCCGGACGCCTGGTCACCGGCATTGCCGCCGAGCTGTCCGGATGGCGCGGCGCGATGGCGACGATCGGCCTGCTGGGCGCGGCCAGCGCGCTCGCCTTCGTCCTGCTGCTGCCGGCCTCGCGCAATTTCCGCCGCCGCCCGGGCTTCGCGCCGCGACCGCATCTCGAGGCCTGGCGCCGGCATCTGCGCCATCCGGGACTGCGCGCGCTGTTCGCCGTCGGCGGCCTGCTGATGGGCAGCTTCGTCACCCTGTTCAACGCCGCGAGCTATCGGCTGCTGGCGCCGCCATATGACCTCAACCAGGCCGAGATCGGCGCCATCTTCGTGATCTACCTGCTCGGCACCGCCGCCTCGACGCTGGCCGGCGCGATGGTCGACCGGCTCGGCCGCAAGCGGGTGCTGGCCGCTTCCCTCGCTGCCGCGCTGCTCGGCCTGCTGGTCACGATGCTGGCGCCGCTCTGGTCGATGATCGCGGGCCTGGCGCTGTTCACGATCGGCTTCTTCGCCGGCCACGCCGTCGCCAGCGGCGGCGTCGGTCGCCTCGCCCAGGGCGACAAGGCGCATGCCGCCTCGCTCTATCTGCTGTCGTACTATCTCGGCTCCAGCATCCTCAGCCTGATCGGCGGCCTGATCTGGGAGATCGGCGGCTGGCACGCGGTGGGGCTTTTCTGCGCGGCGCTGCTGCTGCTCGCCCTGCTGCTGGCGGTCCGGCGCGATCCCCAAGGGACGCGCGAGGGCGCGCGTGGAGGCGCGCGCAAGGCGGCGCTTGCGCTGCCGCCGGCGCTGCTGCTGCTCGGCGCTGCGAGCGGATCGCCGATGTGCCGCGAGATCCCCTCGCCGTTCCTGCAGGCGATGATCCGTGCGGAGACGCCGAACCCGGCGCCGGCGCCTGTGGACCTGACCAGCCTCGCCGTCGCGCGCATCGCCGGATCCGTCGTGCAGTTCGGTCATACGCCGCTCGCCGCCCTCGCCGACCGCCTCGGCGTCGCCGTGGAGCATCAGGGTGATGCCGGCGAGAGCGTCTACTGGTTCTGCGTCCGCCTCGACGTGCTGCCCGGCACGCGACATCCCGCCCGCGCGGCGCATGCGCTGAGCCTGTGGCTGCTCAGCGATGCCGAGAGCGCCGGCGCCGCGCACACCCTGAGTG
>CAXUCM010000446.1:0-2758 GCA_964249315.1 uncultured Acetobacteraceae bacterium
GGGCGGCCCGCTTCCCCCCCCTCGCGGGCGCGCCGGCGGCGCCCCCAATCGCGCCGGACCACGGCCTGGCCGTCCTCGACGGCGACGGTCTCCACCTTGGAGCCGACGCGCAGCACCACGCCGCGGTCGCGCAGCTCGTGCACCATCTCCTCGATGATCTCGCGGTCGATGAAGTCGAGGAAGCTGTCGCGCCCCTCGACCAGCGTCACCTTGACGTCCAGCGCGCTGAAGATGGTGGCGTATTCGACGCCGATCACGCCGGCGCCGACCACGATCAGGCTGCGCGGCAGGTGGTCGATATGGATGATGTCGTCGCTGTCGAGCACGATGCGGCCGTCGAACGGCACGCTGTCCGGCCGACGCGTCACCGTGCCGATGGCGAGCAGCACCTTCTCGGCATGGATGCGACGGCTCTCCGCGGCCCCCGTGCTCACCTCGATCTCCTGCGGACCGTGCAGCCGGGCCGCGCCGTGCAGCGTGGTGATGCGGTTGCGGGCAAGCTGGTGCTCGAGCACGTCGACCTCGAAGCCGAGCGTCTTGTCGAGCCGTTCGGTCAGGTCGGCGGCGGCGATGTCGTGGCGGGCGCGATAGCTGCTGCCGTAGAAGCCGCGCTCGCGAAAGCCGGTCAGGTTCAGCACCGTCTCGCGCAGCGTCTTCGACGGGATGGTGCCGGTATGCACGCACACCCCGCCGACCCGCTGGTCGCGTTCGACCACCAGCACCGAGCGTCCGAGCTTGGCCGCCTGCACCGCGCCGCGCCGTCCGGCCGGGCCGCTGCCGATCACCACGAAATCGAACTGGGCCTGCAGGCGCGCTCCTCGTAGCGGCTTCCGGCCGGCTCAGCCGAGCCGGATCTCCTGCAGCCGCTGCTGCAGGTAGGCGTGGGCGGTGATCGGCTCCGGATAATGGTCGCGCCCCTCGCTCGCCACGCAGTGCGGCAGCGAGCGGATCTCGTAGTCCATGTTCAGCGCCAGGAAGAACGGCATCGAATACCGGCTCGTCGCGGCCGCCGCCGAGGGCGGATTGACCACGCGGTGCGTCGTCGACGGGTACACCCGGTTGGTCAGCCGCTGCATCATGTCGCCGACATTGACCACGAGGCTGCCGGGCGCGGGCTCGATCGGCAGCCAGACGCCGTCCCGGGTCAGCACCTGCAGCCCGGCCTCGGTGGCGCCGACCAGCAGGGTGATCAGGCTGATATCCTCGTGCGCTTCGGCGCGCACCGCCGGCAGGTCCTGCGGCCGCACCGGCGGGTAGTGCAGCGCGCGCAGGATCGAGTTGCCGTGATCGGTCAGGGCGGCGAAGAAGTCGGCAGGCAGGCCGAGATCCTCGGCGATCGCCGAGAGCACCACCTGGCCCGCGCGTTCCATCGCCGCATACAGCGCCAGCGCGTGCGCGCGGAACGAGGCGACCTCGTCGGGCCAGAGGTTCGGGCGCAGCACCGGGTCGTCGGCGGCAGCCCCCTCGCGGCCGACATGGTAGAACTCCTTGAGGTCAGGCGTGTCGCTGGTGCGCGCGGTCTCGACCTTGAAGCCGACATAGCCGCGCCCGCGGCCGGGCTCGGCGTAGTGCCGCTTGACGGACTCGGGCAGTGCGAACAGCCGACGGCAATCCTCGTAGGCGGCATCGATCCGCGCCGCCTCGATGCCGTGATGGCTGAAGCAGCAGAAGCCGAAGCGGCGATAGGCCTCGCCGAGCTCGGCGACGAAGCCGGCACGATCGGTGTCGATCCGGCGCATGTCGAGGGTGGGCACCCGTTTCATCGTTCGTTCCTGCAAGCACCGGAGCAACGGACATACTTATGCCAAGGCGGCTGGGGTCATGCCATCCTGGCGGGATGTTCGGAAGCCTCATCCTCGACGTTCTGCTCGGCGTCGTCTTCACGTTTCTCGCGGTCAGCCTGGCCGCGAGCGCGATCACCGAGACCATCGCCTCGCTGCTCGGGCTGCGCCAGTCGACGCTGCGCCGCGGCGTCGGCGCCCTGCTGAACGATCCCGGCTTCGAGGGCCTGGCGCGCGACGTCTACGCGCACGCTCTGGTCAACCCGCTCGGCGACGGCAACGACCCAAGCGTGCGGCCGGCCTACATCCCGTCGCGCGGCTTCGCGCTCGCGCTGCACGACGTGCTGCAGGCGAGGGATCCGGGCAAGCCGCTGGGCGACGTGCTCGCCGCGGTCGCGGACCCGCAGCTGCGCCAGACCCTGCTGGCGCTGCTGGCGGCGGCCGACAACCGGGTCGCGGTGTTCCAGATCGAGCTCGCCGCCTGGTTCGACGGCGCGATGCAGCGGGTCAGCGGCTGGTACAAGCGGCGCACCCAGGCGATCGCCTTCGCCGTCGGGCTGCTTGTGGCGGCGGCGCTGAACGCCGACGTGCTGCACGTCACCCAGGTGCTGTGGACGCGGCCGGTGCTCGCCCAGCTGATGGCGGCATGGCCGCACGCGGGTGGCATCGATCTGGACGGCATGATCGCGCGGCTCGATCGCACCACCCTGATCGGCTGGAGCGCCTGGCAGACCGACCCGCGACGGCACGGCCTCGGCGGCGTGGCACTGATGCTGATCGGCTGGTTCATCGCCGCCGCCGCCTCGCTGTTCGGCGCACCGTTCTGGTTCGACACGCTGCAGCGGGTGATCTGGATCCGCAGCACCGGCGAACCGGACCGTCGGGGGACGATCTAGGCGGATCGGAGGCGCCGCTCCGGGTATCTCAGGCGCCCTGAGGCGCGGCCCGGCGCAAGTGCGGCCGGGCGCGGTCCCAGC
>CAXUCM010000447.1:0-2735 GCA_964249315.1 uncultured Acetobacteraceae bacterium
GCCGTCTAGTACGGCCAGGCGGTGGGCCGGCGGGATGGGGGCCGGGGCGTGCGCGCCGAGATGCGGCTCTCCGCGGCCGGGCGCGTGGGCGCCGCCGACGGGCTCGGGCTGGACGCGCTCGGCATCGAGCCGGACCAGCGCGGGCGCATCCAGGTCGACGCGGCGACGCTGCAGACGCGCATCCCGGGCGTGTATGCCGCCGGCGACGCGATCGGCTTCCCGAGCCTGGCTTCGACTTCGATGGAACAGGGCCGCATCGCCGCCTGCCACGCCTTCGGCCTGAAGCTGCCGCCGGCGCCGAAATTCTTTCCCTACGGGATCTACGCGGTGCCGGAGATCTCCACGGTCGGGATGACCGAGGAGCAGGTCCGCGAGAAGCGCATCCCCTACGAGTGCGGCATCGCTCGGATGCGCGAGACCTCGCGCGGGCACATCATGGGGTTGCGCGGCGGCATGATGAAGATGATCTTCGCCACCGACGATCGCCGCCTGCTCGGCGTGCATATCATCGGCGAGGGCGCCACCGAGCTCGTGCATATCGGCCAGGCGGTGCTCAACCTGCACGGCACCATCGACTACTTCATCGAGAACACGTTCAACTATCCGACCCTGGCCGAAGCCTACAAGATCGCCGCCCTGGACGCGTTCAACCGGATGTAGACGGGGCCTCTCGAGGCTTCGCCTTGAGCGGGTCCAGGGCGGAGCCCTGGCCTTCAACGACCCCGCAGCCTGGCATGACTGCGCCCGTAACCGAAATAGATCACCAGCCCGACCGCGAGCCAGACCAGCAGGCGCAGCCAGGTGGCACCCGGCAGTCCGGCCATCAGCGCCAGGCAGGACAGCATGCCGAGCCCCGGCACCAGCGGCACCGCGGGGACGCGGAACGGGCGCTCGATGCGGCCGTCGGTGCGTCGCAGCCGGATCACCGCGGCACAGACCAGCACGAAGGCGAACAGCGTGCCGATGCTGACCATCTCGCCGAGCACGCTGATCGGCACCAGGCCGGCGATCACCGCGGCGAAGACGCCGATCATCGCCTGGCTCAGCCAGGGCGTCTGCGTGCGCGGGTGCAGGCGCGCGAACACCGCCGGCAGCAGCCCGTCATGCGCCATCGTGTAGAAGATCCGCGCCTGCCCGTACAGGAACACCAGGATCACCGTGGTCAGCCCGACCAGCGTGCCGATCTTGATCAGGATCGAGAACCAGCCAATGCCGATCGCATCGGTGGCGACGGCGACCGGATCGGCCACGTTCAGCCTGGCGTAGGGGATGATGCCGGTCATCACGCCGGCCACAGCCATGTAGAGCACGGTGCAGACCAGCAGCGAGGTGATGATGCCGAACGGCAGGTCGGTCTGCGGGCGGCGCGTCTCCTGTGCGGCGGTGGAGACGGCGTCGAAGCCGATATAGGCGTAGAACACCACGCCGGCGCCGCGCAGGATGCCGCTCCAGCCGAAGCTGCCGAACTGGCCGGTGTTGCGCGGGATCAGCGGCGACCAGTTATGGCGCTGCACGAAGAACGCGCCGACGGCGATGAAGGCCAGCACCACGGCGAGCTTCAGCGCCACCATCGCCGTGTTCAGCCGGGCCGAGGAGCAGGTGCCGGCACTCAGCACCAGCGTCAGCAGCAGCACGATCGCGGTCCCCGGCAGGTTGAACACCGCCCCCGGATGGCTGCCGGGTGCGGCGGCGATGGCGGCCGGGAAGTCGATCCCGAAGCTGTGCAGCAGGCTGACCGCGTAGCCCGACCAGCCCACCGCGACCGTCGCCGACCCGACCGCATATTCCAGCACCAGGTCCCAGCCGATGATCCAGGCGGCGAGCTCGCCGAGCGTCGCGTAGGTGTAGGTGTAGGTGCTGCCGCTGATCGGCAGCATTGCGGCGAGCTCGGCGTAGCACAGCCCGACGAAGCTGCAGGCGATGCCTCCCAGCACGAAGGAGATCATGATGCCCGGCCCGGCATAGCGCGCCGCCGCGGTCCCGGTCAGGATGAAGATGCCGGCGCCGATGATCGCCCCGATGCCCATCGCGGTGATGCTGAGCTTGCCCAGGGTGCGGGACAGGCCTGCCCGCTCGCCTTCGGCGACGATGTCCGCCACCGGCTTGCGGGCGGTGAGGTCGCTCTCGGTCATCGACGGCTCCGTTGCTGCAGGGTGCAACATCCTGCAAGATCGCCGCGATGCCGAATCCGGTCCGACATTTCGCCATCGAGGCCGACGACGTCGAGCGCGCCCGCCGTTTCTACGAGCAGGTGTTCGGCTGGCGGCTGACCGCCTGGGGACCGCCCGAGTTCTACCTGATCCATACCGGCGACGGTCCGGAAGACCGCCACCAGGGCGCCCTCCAACGCCGGGCCGAGCCGCTCACCGGTACCGGCATGCGCGGGTTCGAGTGCACCATCGCCGTGCAGGACCTCGACGCCATGCGTGCAGCGATCGTCGCGCATGGCGGCACGCTGCTGGGCACGCCGTTCACCATCGAGTCTGTTGGCCGGCTCTGCTTCTTCGCGGACACCGAGGGCAATCGCTTCGGCGTGATGCAGTATGCTCAGGCTTCTCCCTGAAGGCGCGCTCCGTCTGGCGCGCGTGTCGGAACTGGAGCGTCGTCTTGGCCGGGACGGCTCCAGCAGCGGCAAGCAGCCTGTAATACTTGTGGCTGTTGCTTGCGACCCGTTGGAGGAAAGGCCAGGGCTCTGCCCTGGACCCGCTCAAGGCGCAGCCTTGAGAATCCATTTA
>CAXUCM010000448.1:0-2733 GCA_964249315.1 uncultured Acetobacteraceae bacterium
AGGTTTCCAAAGGCGAGCCTTTGGCGGGGCTTGGGGCGGAGCCCCGACCTTGACCCTCGGTGTTTCAGTCCCTGTGCTTCATGGTATGGAAGTCCGATGGAACAGCATTCCTCCGGTGCGTCTCTGGCCGACCAAATCGACCGGATCTGGGAGCGCCGCGAGACGATCTCGTCGTCCAGCGGCGGCGCGGACCGCGAGGCCGTGGAGTCGGCGCTGGCCGGTCTCGACGACGGCAGCCTGCGCGTCGCCGAGCCGGGCGGCTCCGGCTGGATCGTGCATGAGTGGCTGAAGAAGGCGGTGCTGCTGTCCTTTCGCCTGAACGACAGCGTGCCGATGCCGGGCGCCGGCGGCGCGCCGGTGTTCGACAAGGTGCCGCTCAAGTTCGCCGGCTGGGACGCCAAGCGCTTCGCGGGAGCCGGCTTTCGCGCCGTGCCGGGTGCTGTGGTGCGACGTTCGGCCTATGTGGCACCCGGCGTGGTGCTGATGCCCTGCTTCGTCAATGCCGGTGCCCGCGTCGGCGAGGGCAGCATGATCGACACCTGGTCCACCGTCGGCAGTTGCGCCCAGGTCGGCCGCGACTGCCATATCAGCGGCGGCGTCGGCATCGGCGGCGTGCTGGAGCCGCTGCAGGCGGCGCCGGTGATCATCGAGGATGGCTGCTTCATCGGCGCACGCTCCGAAGTCGCCGAGGGCGTGATCGTCGAGCGCGGCAGCGTGCTGGCGATGGGCGTGTTCCTCGGCGCCTCGACGAAGATCGTCGACCGCCGGAGCGGCGAGGTGTTCCTCGGCCGGGTGCCGGCCTATTCCGTGGTGGTGCCCGGCAGCCTGCCCTCCGCTCCGGGGCTGCCGTCGCTGGCCTGCGCCGTGATCGTCAAACGGGTCGATGCGCGCACCCGTGCCAAGACCGCCGTCAACGAGCTGCTGCGCGATTGAGCGACCCGCTTCCTCTCGCCCAGGCGCTGATCCGCGCCGCATCGGTGACCCCGGCCGACGATGGTGCCCAGGCGTTGCTGGCGGCGGCCTTGACCAAGCTCGGCTTCGCGGTGACGGCGCTGCCGTTCGGGACCACGCCCAACCTGTTCGCCCGGCTCGGCACGGGTCGCCCGCATGTCTGCTTTGCCGGGCACACCGACGTGGTGCCGCCGGGCGACGCGGCCTGGCAGGCGCCGCCGTTCGCGGCCGAGCTGCAGGACGGGGTGCTGTACGGGCGCGGCGCCTGCGACATGAAGGGGGCGATCGCCTGCTTCGTGGCGGCCGTCGCCGGCTGTGTCCGTCGCCCCGGCTCGGTCAGCCTGCTGATCACCGGCGACGAGGAGGGACCGGCACTCGACGGCACCGTGCGCGTGCTGGAATGGATGGCGGAGAGGGGGCAGATCCCGGATTTCTGCCTGGTCGGCGAGCCCACCAACCCCGCGCAGCTCGGCGAGGTGATCAAGATCGGCCGTCGCGGCAGCCTGAATGCGCATCTCGTGGTGGAGGGGGTGCAGGGCCACGTCGCCTATCCGCAGCATGCGGACAATCCGGTGCATCGGCTGTTGCGCATCCTCTCGGCGCTGACCGCGATGCGCCTCGATGACGGTAGCGAGCGGTTCGAGCCGTCCGGGCTGCAGGTGACCAGCGTCGATGTCGGCAACCCGGCGAGCAACGTCATCCCCGCGCGTGCCGAGGCGCGGCTGAACATCCGCTTCAACGACCGTCATCGCGGCGAGGACCTCGCGGTCTGGCTGCAGCAGGTCTGCGATGCGCATGCGCCCGGCGCGCGGTGCCAGGTGCGCATCAGCGGCGAGGCGTTCCTGGCCGAGCCCGGTGCGTTCGTGGCGATCCTGGATCGGGCGGTCGCGGGACGGACCGGACGGTCGCCGCGGCTCGATACCGGCGGCGGCACCTCGGATGCCCGCTTCATCGCGCGCTATTGTCCGGTTGCGGAGTTCGGCCTGGTGAGCGCAAGCATGCACAAGGCCGATGAACGCGTCTCCCTGTCCGACCTGGACCTGCTCACGGCGATCTACCGGGACTTTCTTGAGGAGCTGGCGGCATGAAGCCACCATTGCAGCGGCGCGGGTCGAAGCGGGGCCCGGGCCGGGTCGGCAGCGGGGTCCTGCAGGGATTGCTGCTGATCGCGCGCGGCCGTCCGGAAGGGCTGGACTGCTTCGGCGCCACGCCCGACGCGTTCCTCGCCGCACTCTCGCCCTGGCTCGCCTTCCTGCTGGTCGGCCTGCTGCTGATGATGCTGCGACAGCCGAGCGCCGTCGGGTTCAGCCTGGCGCTGCTGTCGCTGTGCGCGCTGCTGCTGCCGCCGGTGCTTTCGCACGCGCTTGCCGGCACCTGGAAGCGCAGCACCTTCTGGCTGCGCTACGCCACCGCGACGATCTGGTGCGAGTGGCTGGTGATCCTGGCCTATGCCGCCTCGCTGCTGCTGGTGGCGCTGCTGCTGAAGCTTGGCGTGCCGACCGACCTCGCGGGCATCGCCTTCGTCGGCCTGATCGCCTGCTACTGGCTCTGGCTGCACTGGTTCCTGGCCTGGCGCGGGCTCGCTGTCGGCTGGGCGCGCGCGGCCATCCTGGTGGGCCTGGTCGTGGCATCCACCGCGGTGCTGTGCGGACTGGCGCAGCTGCTGCCGCCGCATGTCGGCATGTTCGCAATGCCGCACACGACGTAACCCATGAAAGCAAACGGGTTCTCAAGGCTGAGCCTTGAGCGGGTCCAGGGCAGAGAGGCTGTGAAGCAATCCTG
>CAXUCM010000449.1:0-2718 GCA_964249315.1 uncultured Acetobacteraceae bacterium
ATGCTGAAGGGTGCGGACCGCCGCGCCGGTCATCCCCTCTCGCAGGACGTGAGCGGTCGATGTCGTTGACGGGGCGGCGCTGACGGCGCCGCCGCCCGATCCGTCGCGCTGGGCGGCGGTGCTGCGGGCGGTGCTGGATCCGGCCGCCGACCTCTACGACCTCGCTTTCGTGCTGCTGGCGCTGGCCTGGTACGCGCGCCTGACCGGCGAGGCCGATCCGCTGTCGCGCGCCGACCGGCTGCTGGACTGGCTGGACGGCGCGATGGCGCATCCGGCCGGCGGCTATTGCAACACCCTGCCGGCGGAGCCCGGCTGGCGGCAGCAGAACCCGCACATGCACCTGCTCGAGGCGCTGCTGGCCCTGCACGAGACGCGCGCCGACGCCGGCACGGCAAGACGCGCGAGCCGCCTGATCGAGCTGTTCCGGACGCGCCTGCTGGACCGGACGACGGGCACGCTGGGGGAGTATTTCACCGAGGACTGGTCGCCGGCGCCGGGCGAGGACGGGGACAAGGTCGAGCCGGGGCATCACTACGAGTGGGTCTGGCTGAGCCGCGAGGCGGACCGGCTGCTCGGCACCGACACGGGCCGCGAGCGCGAGGCGCTGCATGGTTTCTGCGCCCGGCACGGCGTCGATGGAGGCACCGGCTTGGTGTTCGACGAGATGTCCCGGGACGGCCGCGTGCGACGCGGCTCGGCACGGCTATGGGTGCAGACCGAGGCGCTGCGCGCCTACACGGTGATGGGTGATCTCCCGCGCATCCCCGGCGTCGTCGACAACCTGCTGAGCCGCCATCTCGCCCATCCGGTGGCCGGCGCCTGGACCGACCAGCTCGACGCGGCCTTCCGTCCGGCCAGCGGCGCGGTGCCGGCGAGCTCGCTCTACCACATCGTCACCGGCTTCGCCGCGCTGGACCATCTCCGAGCACAAACTGAAGGATTTCAAAGGCTCCGCCTTTGATCGGGGTCCAGGGGTGAAACCCCTTTCCTTCCGTCCCCGCCTTCCCCGCAATCCACAGGCACGCTCCACCCCCGCCAGGGTCTAGGATGCGCGAGTGAACCAGATCGAGCCCGCCAGACGGGAAAGCCTCTTCGGCCTGTCCCAGCGTGTCCCGCCCGCCAACGGCCAGGCCGAGCAGGCGCTGCTCGGCGCCTTGCTGGCCAACAACAAGGCCTATGACCGGGTCAGCGAGTTCCTCTCGCCCGAGCATTTCGCCGATCCGCTGCACGGACGCATCTTCCAGGCGATCTCGCGCCGGATCGAGGCCGGCCAGCTCGCCGACGTGGTGACGCTGCGCGCCGAGTTCGAGCATTCCGGCCTGCTCGACGAGGTCGGCGGTGCCGCCTATCTCGGCCAGATGCTGACCGCGATGGTCGGCATCATCAACGCCGGCGAGTACGGCCGCGCGATCCACGATGCCTGGCTGCGCCGACAGCTGATCGAGATCGGCGAGACCGTCGTCAACAACGCCTTCGGCGCGCAGCCGGAGCTGGACGGCATCCACCAGATCGAGGTGGGCGAGGAGGCGCTGTTCAAGCTCGCCACCGACCGCGGCCAGGATGGCGGCTTCGTGACCTTCGAGCGGGCGCTGACCGAGGCGATCAGCATCGCCGAGAAGGCGTTCCATCGCTCCGGCGCGGTGGCCGGCCTGACCACCGGGTTGCGCGACCTCGACAAGAAGACCGGCGGGATGCATCCCTCCGACCTGATGATCCTGGCCGGCCGCCCCGGCATGGGCAAGTCGGCCCTCGCCACCAAGATCGCCTTCGGCGCCGCCCGGGCGCTGGTGCAGGAGGCGCGCGCGCAGGACGGCGGCGGCGGCCAGGTGCAGCCGAAAGGCTCGGTGGCGATGTTCTCGCTGGAGATGAGTGCGGAGCAGCTGGCGACGCGCCTGCTCTCGGAGGAGGCGCGCGTCTCCGGCGAGCGCATCCGTCGCGGCGAGATCGGCCAGCGCGAGTTCGACCGCTTCATCCAGGTCTCGCGCGAGCTGGCCAGCCTGCCGCTGCATATCGACGACACGCCGGCGATCACCCTGTCGGCGCTGCGCACCCGCTGCCGCCGGCTCGCGCGAACCAAGGGGCTCAGCCTGGTGGTGGTGGACTACCTGCAGCTGATGCGCCCCACGATCGGCACGCGGCCGGAGAGCCGGGTGCAGGAGGTCAGCCAGATCACCCAGGGCCTGAAGGCGATCGCCAAGGAGCTCGAGGTGCCGGTGCTGGCGTTGAGCCAGCTCTCGCGCTCGGTGGAGGGCCGCGAGGACAAGCGGCCGCAGCTGTCGGACCTGCGCGAATCCGGCTCGATCGAGCAGGATGCCGACTCGGTGATGTTCATCTATCGCGACGAGTACTACCTGCAGCAGCGCGCGCCCAAGCAGATGGCCTATGACAGCGAGGACAAGTATCAGGCGGCGCTCGACAAGTGGCAGCGCGACATGGAGCAGGTGCACAACAAGGCCGAGCTGCTGCTGGAGAAGCAGCGGCACGGCCCGACCGGCAAGATCGACCTGTTCTTCGAGGGCGAGTTCACCCGCTTCGCCGACATCGACCTGGTGCACGACAACGCGCGAGGGTGAACCATGGTGCGGCCGATCGCGGCCGTGCTCGCGTTCGCCGGCTCGGGCGGTCTCTACCTGGTGCTGGCCGGAAGGGGGGGGGGGGGGGGGGGGGGGGGGGGGGGCGCCGGGCGAGGCGGCGCAGATCTATGGTCGCATGGGGGGG
>CAXUCM010000450.1:0-2709 GCA_964249315.1 uncultured Acetobacteraceae bacterium
CCGGACTGCCTGGCGAACGCCTATGCCGGGCTGCTGTGGATGCTGTCGGAGACCGGCGGGGTGCCGGAGGCGGCGCGGCACTACCTCGCGCGCGCCGAGGCGGCGTCCGACGCCGCCGACGATCGCGAGCGCGCCATCGTCACGGTGCTGCGCCGCTGGATACGGGACGACCTGCCGGGCTCAATCGCGGCGATCGAGCGGATCCTGGCGGCGCATCCGCGCGACCTGGTGATGCTCAAGCTGCACCAGTACCACGACTTCAACGGCGGCGACTTCCCGGCGATGCTGCGGCTGGCGCTGGCGAGCCTGGCCGCGGCGCCGGAGATCGGCTTCGTGCACGGCATGGCGGCGTTCGGCTACGAGCAGTGCCACCTGCTGGACCAGGCCGAGCAGGCCGCGCGCGCGGCGCTGGCGCTGGGTCACGACCCCTGGGCGCAGCACGCGCTGGCGCACGTGATGCTGACCCAGGGCCGGATCGACGAGGGTGCGCGCTTCCTGGAGTCGATGCAGGACGGCTGGCGCGGCCTGACCTCGTTCATGTACACCCACCAATGGTGGCACCTGGCGCTGTTCTACCTGAGCCAGGGCCGCAACGAGGACGCGCTCGCCGCCTATGACGACCATTGCTGGTCGATGCAGCGCGACTTCTCCCAGGACCAGGTCGGCGCCGTCTCGCTGCTGACCCGGTTCGAGTTCGCCGGGATCGAGGTGGGCGAGCGCTGGCACGAGGTCGGCACCTACCTCGCCGCCCGTGTCGCGGACGTCGGCAACCCGTTCCTGTCGTTGCAATACCTCTATGGGCTGGCCCGCGCCGGCCGTCCGGAGGCGGTCCGGTTGCTGCAGGCGATCCGTGCGGCCGCGGGTTCGGGCGACCCGGCCCGGCGCGCGGTCTGGCAGGAGGTGGCGGTGCCGGTGGCCGAGGCGCTGCTGGCGCATGCCGCCGGCGACCCGGAGGCAGCGCTCCGCCTGCTGGAGCCGCCGCTGGGCCGCCTGGCCGAGATCGGCGGCAGCCACGCCCAACGCGACCTGTTCGAGCAGATCCTGCTGGATTGTCTGGTGCGAACCGGGCGACTGTCGCGGGCGCAGCAGATGCTGGAGATGCGGCGCGGATACGACCCGGACGGGGTGGCGCTCAACCGGATCCTGGCGGACGTCTATGACGGGCTGGGACTACCCGCGCTGGCCGACCAGGCGCGCGGCCGGGCCGCCGCCACGCTGTCGCGGCGGGCCGGGTCGCCGCCTTGCCTCAAGCCCCACCCTCACCTCGGAGGTTCCCCATGGACATGACGCAACCGGTCGCGAACGATCTCGACGCGCTATGGATGCCGTTCACCGCCAACCGGACCTTCAAGCAGGCGCCGCGCCTGCTGGCCCGGGCGGAGGGCATGACATACTGGACGCCGGAGGGGCGCGAGGTGCTCGACGCCACCGCCGGCCTGTGGTGCGTGAACGCGGGTCACGGTCGCAGGTCGATCGTCGAGGCGATCCAGCGCGCCGCGGCGACCATGGACTTCGCGCCGGGCTTCCAGATGGGCCATCCGCTGATGTTCCAGGCCGCCTCGCGGCTGGCGCAGATGACGCCGGCCGGCCTCGACCGGATCTTCTTCACCAACTCCGGCAGCGAGAGCGCCGACACCGCGCTCAAGATCGCGCTGGCCTATCACCGGGCGCGCGGCCAGGGGCAGCGCACCCGGCTGATCGGCCGCGAGCGCGGCTATCACGGTGTCAATTTCGGCGGCCTGTCGGTCGGCGGCATCGGCGCGAACAAGAAGCAGTTCGGTCCGCTGCTCGGCAATGTCGACCACCTGCCCCACACCCACCTGCCGGCGAACCGCCTCACCCGTGGCCAGCCCGAGCACGGCGCCGACAAGGCGGACGCGCTCGAGGACCTGGTGCAGCTGCACGGTCCGGAGAGCATCGCCGCGGTGATCGTCGAGCCGGTCGCCGGTTCGACCGGGGTGCTGGTGCCGCCCCGCGGCTACCTCGAGCGGCTGCGCGCGCTTTGCACGAAGCACGGCATCCTGCTGATCTTCGACGAGGTGATCACCGGCTTCGGACGGATGGGCGCGAACTTCGCGGCCGAGCGTTACGGGGTGACGCCGGACCTGATCACCATCGCCAAGGGACTGACCAACGCCGCGGTGCCGATGGGTGCGGTGGCGGCCAGCAACGAGATCTACGCGGCGGTGACCGAAGCGGCCGTGCCCGGGATCGAGCTGTTCCACGGCTACACCTATTCGGGGCACCCGCTCGCCTGTGCGGCAGCGATCGCGACCATGGACATCCATCGCGACGAGGAACTGCCGGCCCGAGCCCTGGCGATCGAGCCGGAATGGCAGGAGGCGGTGCACGCGCTGCGCGACCGGGCGAACGTCGTCGACATCCGCAACGCCGGGCTGATCGCCGGGATCGAGCTGCAGCCGCGCGAGGCCAGGCCGGCCGAGCGGGCCGGGCGGATCATGCAGCGCTGCTTCGAGGCCGGGCTGCTGATCCGCACCACCGGCGACATCATCGCGCTGTCGCCGCCGCTGATCCTCGATAGCGGGCATATCGACCGCATCGTGACCACGCTGGGCCAGGCGATTACCGCCGAGGCGGCCTGAGACCGGGGGTCAAGGTTGGGGCTCCGCCCCAAACCCCGCCAAAGGCTCGCCTTTGGAAACCGCTTATGAATGGATTCTCAAGGCTTAGCCTTGAGCGGGTCCAGGG
>CAXUCM010000451.1:0-2703 GCA_964249315.1 uncultured Acetobacteraceae bacterium
TCCTCGACGGTGCCGTTGAAGCTGGTGAACGGGCCGTCGGCCACGCGCACCTGCTCGCCGATCTCGAACAGCACCGACGGGCGCGGACGCTCCACGCCCTCCTGGGTCTGTCGCATGATCCGCTCGGCTTCGGCCTCGCTGATCGGCGAGGGACGCATGCGGCTGCCGAGGAACCCGGTGACTTTCGGGGTATCCTTGACCAGGTGCCAGGCATCGTCGGTCAGTTCCATCTTCACCAGCACGTAGCCGGGGAAGAACTTGCGCTCGGCATTGACCTTCTGGCCGCGACGGACCTCGACGATCTCCTCGGAGGGCACCAGCACCTCGTCGAAATGATCGGCCAGGCCCTTCTGTCCGGCCTGCTCCTTGATCTGCTGGGCGATCTTCTTCTCGAAGCCCGAATAGACGTGAACGACGTACCAACGCTTCGCCATGACCCGTTCCTCAGCCTCCCAGGCCGAACAGCGCGCGGACGCCGAGCCCGATGATCTGGTCGACGGCGAAGAAGAACACTGCCGTCAGCGCCGCCATCGCGAGCACCAGCCCGGTGGTGATCAGCGTCTCACGCCGGGACGGCCAGGTGACCTTGGTCACCTCGGCGCGCACCTCGCGCACGAATTTCGCAGGACTGACCGCCACGCCGCACCCTCTAGACCGTTGTGATCCGGACCTGCCCGGAAGGGCGTGTCCCTGCGCCCAGCCCGCAGGCGACCGGCAGGGCGGGTTGGCAGGGGCGGAGGGTCTCGAACCCGCAACCTCCGGTTTTGGAGACCGGCGCTCTAGCCAATTGAGCTACACCCCTGCATCGCCGCCCGTACTGTCCGTCCCTCTGCCATGACCAGAGCAACGCACGGTATTGTGCCGGCGCAGGGGGCGTAAAGAAGCTGAGCCGGCTGCAAAGTCAAGTGCCGCTCGGCAGGACTTGCAGGCACCCGCGCGGCGACGCTACAGATCGAACGGCGCCGAGCGCGGGCGTAGCATAGTGGTAATGCAGTAGCCTTCCAAGCTACCGAGGAGGGTTCGATTCCCTTCGCCCGCTCCGCCGCTTCGGTCAGGCTGCCTGGCTCTCCATCTCGCAGGCCCGGCTCCAGGTGCGCTCGGCCGCGCCGTCCGGACAGCCCTCCTGCTGCCAGAGGAAATAGGCGCGCGTGCGGATCCGCTCCTCGGTCCTGGCCTGGTCATCCTGTCGCACCTGCAGCACGTCGCCGACCGGGGTCAGCGGGCCGCGCCGGCTGACATGCACCCGGCCGCGCAGCGCGTCCGCCTGGCTCTCCGGCACCAGCTGCAGCCGGTTCGCGGCTGCGATCGCCTCGCGCACGCACGCCTCCTCGTCGCGCACCGCGCTCCCGGCCTCGGTCGGGACGGGAAAGACGTGCAGGACCGTCTCGCGTGCACCCAGGACATCGACCAGGCACTCTTTCATCGCGCTTTCCTTCGGTTTGCCGCCGTGGCGAGGCGGAGGCTGCACCGAGTTTACTAACGGTCGGTTAAAGTTCATCCGGGCGCGCAGGGGCTCACGGAAAGTTAAGGAAGCTCCGTCGTTGCCGATCCTGGTACGGGGAGGACGCTGGATGCCCGCATGCCGGACGGTGCTGACGTTCTCGGTCGCGGGCCTGCTGGCGGCGACCACATGCGCGCACGCGGCGCCGCCGGTGCCGTGGAGCGACAATCGGCTGCTCTCGCACCAGACCGGCTCGGAAGCGCTGGCGACGGCACAGGACCGGTCCCTTCGCCTGACGGTCGCGGTATTCGTCGACGGCCACGGGCCCTATCCGTTCGTCGTCGATACCGGGGCGACCCGCACCGTGATCTCGCGCGAGCTCGCGGCGACGCTGCGTCTGCCGCCCGGCCCGATCGTCTCGCTCGATGACGCGCTCGGCCGCGTCGCGGTCGAGACCGTGCGTATCGACCGGCTCGATCTCGGCGGCCGCGCGATCCGGCGGCTCGAGGCGCCGATCCTCGCCGCCGGCAATCTCGGCGCCGACGGCATGCTCGGCATCGACAGCCTGCGCGACCAGAGCGTGGTGATGGATTTCGACACCAAGCGCTTCCTGGTCGGCCGGGCGGCCGAGGATGCCGATACGTTCGGCATCGACACCACCATCGTCACGGGCCGCCGGCGCTTCGGCCAGCTCATCCTGGTCGATGCCGAGAGCCGCACCGTGCCGATCTTCGTGATCCTGGATTCCGGCGCGCAGAGCACCCTCGGCAACGCGGCACTGCGTCGCCTGATGACCCCGGGACTGCCTGCCGGCCGACTGCGCACGGACACGCTGATCAGCGTCACCGGCCGGCGCACCGAGGTCGAGATCGATACGATGCCGGAGATCCAGCTCGGCGGTGTCACGATCCGGAACCTGCCGGTCGCCTACGCGCGGCTGCACACCTTCACGCAGTTCGGACTGGACGACACGCCCGCGCTGCTGCTGGGCATGGACGTCCTGCACCTGTTCCACAACGTCGCCATCGATTTCCGCCGTGGCGAGGCGTCGTTCAGCGCGGACTAGGCAAGGCCAGGGCTCTGCCCTGGACCCGCTCAAGGCTCAGCCTTGAGAATCCATTTAGAGGTTTTCAAAGACGAGCCTTTGGCGGGGCTTGGGGCGGAGCCCCAACCTTGACCCTCGGCACCTGACGGCATGACGTCGCTCTGGTGGAGGGGGTTGGATTCGAACCAACGTAGGCGTACGCCAGCGGATTTACAGT
>CAXUCM010000452.1:0-2697 GCA_964249315.1 uncultured Acetobacteraceae bacterium
GCGCGCCGGTCCCGCGCATCCCATGGCCGCGGTTGAGCCGCGCCGCTCCGGAGCCCCGCCATGCGCCAGGACCTGGCAGGCAAAGTCGCGGCCGTCACGGGCGCCGCGTCCGGCCTCGACCGCATCGCCGATCGCGAGCGCCGTGCCGGACGGTGCGTCGACCTTGTGGCGGTGATGCATCTCCAGGATCTCGGCATCGTACTCCGCGGCCGGGAGTGCTGCCGCCATGCGCGACGCCAGTTCGAGCAGCAGGGCGACGCCGGGAGCGAAATTGGCAGCCTGCACCACCGGGACATGCCGCGAAGCGGCGCGCACCGCCGCCTGCGCCGGCGCGGAGAGGCCGGTGGTGCCGAGCACCCAGGCGACGCCGCTCCCGGCGAGGATGGCGGCGTTCGCCGTGGCGGCATCGGCATCGGTGAAGTCGATGACGGCATCGGCCTGCACCGCCATCGCCTGGAGCGTGGCGAACAGGGAAGGGGATGTCTCGCCGGTGCCGGGACGGGTGGTGCCGCCGATCAGTTCGGCCCCGGCGCGACCTACCTCCTCGACCAGGAGACGGCCGACGCGGCCGCGGATACCGGCGATGCCGATCCGCACGGCTCAGCTGCCGGTCCGGGAGATCGGCGGCGCGACCTGGCCGGTCGCGCCGCCTGTATCCATCCGCGGCGAGGGTATTCGGGGGGGGAACATCGCCGCGAACATCACGCTAGATAAATTGCCGGCGCTGTGGTTTCAAGAACACTGTCAAGATCCCCACGACAGATCGGGATCCGGGGCTCGCAGCCCCAGCGGGTTCAGGGCAGAGCCCCGACTTTCCTAGACCTTGCCATCGAAGAAGTCCTTCACCTTGCCGAAGAAGCCCTCGCTTTCCGGGCTGGTCTTGGCGTGCTCGCTGATCTCGGTCTCGAACTCTTCCATCAGCTCGCGCTGGCGACGGCTCAGATGCTGCGGCGTCTCCACCGCGACCTGGATATACATGTCGCCGCGCGCGGCCGAGCGGAGCACGGAGAAGCCCTTGCTGCGCAGGCGGAACTGCTCGCCGGTCTGGGTGCCGGCAGGGATCTTCACGCGCGTGCGGGTCCCGTCGATCACCGGCACCTCGACTTCCGCGCCGAGGGCCGCCTGGCTCATGCGCAGCGGCACCCGGCAGTAGATGTTGGCGCCGTCGCGCTGGAAGATCTCGTGTGCGCGTACGCCGACATGAACATACAAGTCCCCGGGCGGCACCCCCGCGCCGCCGGCCTCGCCCTCTCCGGCCAGACGGATGCGGGTGCCGTCCTCGACACCCGCCGGGACCTGCACGCTGAGGTTGCGCTCGCGCTCCACCGTGCCGGCGCCCTGGCAGACCTTGCAGGGATTCCGCACCACGCGGCCGGCGCCGCCGCAGGTCGGGCACGCCCGCTCGACCAGGAAGAAGCCCTGCTGCGCCCGCACCTTGCCGGCGCCGTGGCAGGTCGGACAGGTCTCGGCGCCGCGATCCTTGCTCTCTGAGCCGGATCCGGCGCAGGTCTCGCAGCGTATTCGGCTGGGTACGCGCAACGGCACCTTGGTGCCGGTAAAAGCCTCAGTCAGGCTGATCTCGACCTGCGCGCGGATGTCCGCACCGGCCCGGGTTCGACCGCCGCCGCGGCGACCGCCCATCATGTCGCCGAAGACCTGGTCGAAGATGTCGCCGAGGCCGCCGCCGCCGCCGAAATCGAAGCCGCCAGGGGCGCCCCCGCCCTCGAAGGCGGCATGTCCGAACCGGTCGTAGGCGGCGCGCTTCTGGTCGTCCTTGAGAACGTCGTAGGCCTCGTTCAGCTCCTTGAAGCGGGCTTCCGAAGCCTTGTCGCCCGGATTGCGATCCGGGTGATACTTCATGGCGAGCTTGCGATACGCCTTCTTCAGCGTGTCCGCATCGGCCTCACGGGCGACTTCCAGGGTCGCGTAGTAATCCTGCTTCGCCATCTGTTCCTCATCGGCGGCCCATCCGCAGCCCGGCCCGGGCCCGCGGATCCGTCATGAAGCGAGGCGCCGGCCTTCGCGAGAAGCACCGGCGCCTCCGCCAAACGTCAGTCCAGGCTCAGGCGGACTTCTTCTTGTCGTCGATGTCCTCGAAATCGGCATCGACCACCTTCTCGCCGGCCTGACCGGTGGCGCTGCCGCCGGGCGCCGAACCGGGCGCCGCACCGGCGCCGCTCGCGGCTTCCGCCTTGTACATCGCCTCGCCGATCTTCATGGCGATCTGGCCGAGCCGCTCCGAAGCCCCCTTGATCGCGCTCACGTCGCTGCCGCCGATGGCGGTGCGTGTGGCCGCGATGGCCGCCTCGGCCTCGCTCTTGTCGGAGGCGGCGACCTTGCCCTCGTTCTCGGACAGGGTCTTCTCGACCTGATGCACCAGGCCCTCGGCCTGGTTGCGCGCCTCGACCGCCTCGCGCTTGGCACGGTCGGCCTCGGCGTTGGCCTCGGCCTCCTGCACCATGCGCTCGATGTCCTTGTCCGACAGGCCGCCCGAGGCCTGGATGCGGATCTGCTGCTCCTTGCCCGAGGCCTTGTCCTTGGCCGAGACCGAGACGATGCCGTTGGCGTCGATGTCGAACGTCACCTCGATCTGCGGCACGCCGCGCGGCGCCGGCGGGATGCCCATCAGATCGAACTGGCCGAGCATCTTGTTGTCGGCCGCCATCTCGCGCTCGCCCTGGCTGACCTTGATGGTCA
>CAXUCM010000453.1:0-2690 GCA_964249315.1 uncultured Acetobacteraceae bacterium
CCCGCACCAGCCGCGGCGCCGTGAAGGCGCGTTCCGCGACCACCGCCCGGCCGCCATGCAAGTGGAGCTCGGCGCAATCCTCGCCCGAAAAACTGGCGGGCGCGGGAAACCACAGCACGAGCGCGCGATCGAGTGTGGCGTCGGTGGCGGGATCGCGCAGGCGCCGGAGCGTTGCCTGCCGTGCGGGCGGCCTGCCCCCCGCGAGCCGGTCGAGCGTTCGCACGGGGCCGCTCGCCTGGCAGGCGGCAGCGCGGAACGAGGTGAAGTCGTGCCGTCCGATCAGCGTCTGCGCCGCCGCGTGCATCGCCGCCGCGTCGAGGGTGCGCCGGACGTGCCAGACCTGCCCCGAGGCCAGTGCCGGGCGTGCCGGCCGGTTGAGGATGCGGTAGCGGTAGCGCCGGCGGATCGCCGAGAAGCGGGCGTTCCAGTCCCGCGCCGCACGCGCCGCCGCGGTGACCACCACCGGCAACGGCTTCATGTGGAAGTTCAGCGCGTCGCGCAGGCTGGACGGCGACAGGCGGGCGCTGCGCACCGACGGCAGCTCGAGCTGGACGACCTGTCCGCAGGCGTGCACGCCGGCATCGGTGCGGCCGGCGACGACGCTCGCGACCTCGGCGCCGGCGAGCCGGGCCGCAGCCTGCTCCAGCACCGCCTGCACCGAGAGGCCGCGGGCCTGGCGCTGCCAGCCGACGAACGGGGTGCCGTCATATTCGAGCCGGAGCGCCCATCGCTCGGTCGCGTCAGCCAAGACGGGTGCCGGCTGCGAGCCGCCGGCCGCGCAGGAAGGCGGCCGCGTCGAGTGCGGCGCGACCGGGCAGCTGCAGCCGGGCGATGCGCAGCGTGCCGGTGCCGGTCGCCACCAGCAGCGCCTCGTCGAGGACCGTCCCCGGGGATGCCGCCGCCGCCGCCTCCGGATCCGGCGTGGCCGACAGGATCTTCAACGGCTGGCCGTCGAGCAGGGTGAAGGCGCCGGGCCAAGGGTGCATCGCACGGATGCGGCGATCGAGTGCTGCCGCCGGCTCCGGCCAGTGCAGCCTGCCATCCTCGCGGGTCAGCTTCGGCGCGTGGGTGACGCCGCCCGCGAGCTGCGGCCGCGGCAACGGCGATCGCTCCAGCGCCTCGAGGATCAGGCGCGCCCCGAGCGGCGCCAGCGCGTCGTGCAGGCTCCGGCCGGTGCTGTCCGGGGTGATCGGCACCGAGGCCGCGAGCAGCATCGGGCCGTCATCGAGCCCCTCGCGCATCTGCATGATGGTGATCCCCGAGCTCGTGTCGCCGGCCAGGATGGCGGCCTGGATCGGGGCCGCCCCGCGCCAGCGCGGCAGCAGGCTGGCGTGGATGTTCAGGCAGCCGCGCGCGGGGGCGGCGAGCATCGGCGACGGCAGGATCAGCCCGTAGGCGGCGACCACCGCCACCTCCAGCTCCAGGGCGGCGAACGCCGCCTGCGCCGCCTCGTCGCGTCGCAGCCGCGCCGGCGTGCGCACCGTGAGGCCGAGCCGCAACGCCTCGGCATGCACCGGGGAGAGCTGCAGCTCCTGGCCGCGGCCAGCCGGACGCGGCGGCTGGGTGTAGACGGCCTCGATCCGGTGGCCCGCCGCGTGCAGCGCGAGCAGCGCCGGCACCGCGAAGGCGGGCGTGCCCATGAAGGCCAGCCGCAGCCCGCTCATGCGATCTTGTTCTTCTGTTCCTTGGCGAGGCGGCGCATCAGCATGTTGCGCTTGAGTGCGGAGAGATGGTCGACGAACAGCACGCCGTCGAGATGGTCGATCTCGTGCTGCAGGCAGGTGGCGAGCAGTCCCTCGGCCTCGAGCTCGTGCCGGCCGCCTTCGAGGTCGCGGTAGCGCACCCGCACCGCCTGCGGGCGGACGATGTCGGCATACTGGTTTGGCAGCGACAGGCAGCCCTCCTCGCGGGTGGCCAGGGTCTCGCTGGCCGCGACGATCTCGGGATTGACCAGGACGATCGGCGCGCGCACCTCGTTCTCCGTCAGGTCGACGATCGCCAGGCGCAGCCCGACGCCCACCTGCGGTGCCGCGAGCCCGATCCCCGGCGCCTGGTACATCGCGGCGAACATGCGCGGCAGCAGCGTGCGCAACCCGGCGGCATCCTCCGGGCGCACCGGGCAGGCCGGCTGCCGCAGGATCGCCTGCGGCGCGATCAGGATGGACAGCGGATGCGCATCCGGGGCGTTCTCGTTCATGCTGGCGATGTAGCGGTGCGGCCCCCCTGCGCCAAGCGCGTTCGACTTGCGCGATCGCGCCGAGCGACCATATCGTTGAGGGCCGGGAGGCCAATTCGGGTTCCGGAATTGTCTCGCTCGAAGGAGGAGGCTCATGTCAGGCAGGCTTTTCGCGTCTCCGCTGTTCCTGGGGTTCGACCATCTCGAGCAGATGCTCGAGCGCGCTGCCAAGACGTCCTCGGACGGCTATCCGCCCTACAATATCGAGCAGATCAGCCAGACCGGGCTGCGAATCACCCTCGCCGTGGCCGGCTTCGAGATGGACGATCTGCAGATCACCCAGGAGGACAACCAGCTCGTCATCCGCGGACGCCAGAACGACGACACCCAAGGCCGCGTGTTCCTGCATCGCGGGATTGCCGCACGGCAGTTCCAGCGGGCCTTCGTGCTGGCCGAGGGGATCGATGTCGGCGGCGCCTGGCTCGATCGCGGCCTGCTGCATATCGACCTGGTG
>CAXUCM010000454.1:0-2318 GCA_964249315.1 uncultured Acetobacteraceae bacterium
TGCAGGATGTCCGGCCGCGGCCACGGCACCCGCTCGAACACCACCAGCCGCAGCGCCCGTCCCGGCACGTCGACGCCGTCGCGCATCGCATCGGTGCCGAGCAGGCAGGAATCCGTCTCGGTGCGGAACACGTCGACCAGGGTCGCATTGTCCATCCCGTCGACATGCTGCGCGAACAGCGGGATGCCGGCCGCTGCCAGCGGCTCGGCGAGGCGCTCCTGCACCAGGCGCAGCCGGCGGATCGCGGTGAACAGCCCGAGGCCGCCGCCGCCTGCCGCCAGGAACAGCGTGCGATAGGCGGCCGCGAGCTGGTCCGGATCGTCGCCGGCGACGTCGCCGACGACGAAGCAGCGCGTCTGCCGGGCGTAATCGAACGGGCTCGCCAGGGCCGCGCGCAGCGCCGGCGAGGGCAGGTGGGTGGCGCCGACGCGCGCCTCCGCCGCTTCCCAGGACGCGCGCGCATCGCCGCCGCTCTCGTCGCGAAGCGTGGCCGAGGTGATCAGCATGCCGTGCGCGGGTGCGGCGAGCACCGCGGCGAACGGGATCGTCGGATCGAGCCAGTGCCGGTGCAGCCCGACATCGCGGTCGGCGACGTGCGGACCGCCGGGACGCCGGTCCAGGCGCAGGAACATGACGTGACGCGGCGTCTCGCCCGCGACCGGCGGCTCCGGCAGCGCGCGCAGCATCAGCATCCACGCCTCGAGCCGCGCGATCGCGCGTCGGCGGATGCTTCGGCACATTGCCTCGATCCGCCCGCGCATGGCGGAGTCCAGGCTGTCCGCCTCCTCCTCGAGCCTGGCTGCGAGCCGTTCCACCAGCACGCGCAGCGGCTCGACGATGCGGCCGAGCGCGCGCTCCAGGGTCGAGGCGGCCTGTGCCACCGCCTCGCTCACCGGATGCAGGTCGCATTCCACCGAACCCGCCTCGGCGGGCCCCGTGCGTGCGGTGCGCGCCAGCACCTGGCCGCGCAGCAGGCCCAGCAGCCGCTCGGTCGGATTGGCCGGCGCACCGTCCGGAGCGGCCATGCCGGGCAGCGCGCCCTCGTCGAGGCGGGACGACCAGCCGGAGGCGGGCAGCGCCCGCGCCGCCAGCAAGGCGGCGTCCATCGGCGTCTCCAGCGCCGGCTGGCCGACCGCCAGCTCGTCGAGCCGTCGGCGCAGTCCGCGCGCGCGCGAGCGGCCGCCCTCGGCGCCGAGCAGCCAGCGGCGCAGCTCCGCCGCCTCGAGGCCGGACAGCTCGGCCGAGAAGGCGCTGTCCGCCGCCTCCTGCAGGTGGTGGCCCTCGTCGAAGACGTAGCGGGTCGGGATCTGGTCCTCGTCGGCGCCGCCGCCGGCGCTGTGATAGGCGGCCTGGGTCAGCACCAGGGCGTGGTTGGCGACCACCAGGTCGGCCTCGCGGGCGCGCCGGATGCCGTGCTCGATATAGCAGCGCGCATAGTGCGCGCAGGCGCCGTGGATGCACTCGCCGCGCCGGTCGGCGAGCGCCGACAGCGTCGCCGCCCCGAAGATCTCGGCGAACCAGCCGGGCAGGTCGCCGCCCATCACGTCGCCGTCGG
Source organism: uncultured Acetobacteraceae bacterium (assembly GCA_964249315.1). GTDB lineage: Bacteria > Pseudomonadota > Alphaproteobacteria > Acetobacterales > Acetobacteraceae > Lichenicoccus. Next base: position 1,556 of record CAXUCM010000454.1, read on the forward strand.
CGGTGGCCATCGCCCAGCGCGCCAGCAGCGCCAGCGGCACCAGCCCGGCGGCGCTGCCGGGGCCGCGCTGCATCGCGCCGACCGCCGCCTCCTCGAAATTGAGCAGGCACAGATAGTTCTCGCGGCCCTTGCGCAGCACCACGCGGCGGCGGCGCTCGGCCGGATCGGGATGCAGCCGGCGCAGCTCGGTCTCGATCTGCCGCTGCAGGTGGCGCGTGTAGGTGCTGATCCAGACCGCGCCGCCGTTCTGCTCCGCCCACAGGCTGGCCGGCGCCACGTAGCCCAGCGTCTTGCCGGTGCCGGTGCCGGCCTCGGCCAGCACCAGATGCGGGTCGCCGCGCACCTGCCGCGCCCGGAACGCGTCGGACGCGGCGTCGGCATAGTCCGCCTGTCCGGCGCGGCTCTCCGCATCCGGACCGAGCAGCCGGCTCAGCCGCGCTCGCGCCTGCTGCGGCGTCACTTCCAGGCTGCCCGCGGGCGGCCGCGGCGCGGTCTCCTGCCATTGCGGCAGCCGGCGCCAGACCCGCATCGCCTGGTTCGGCTGCATCGTCTCCGGCGGCAGCATCGTGCCGACGCCGAGCACCGCGCGCACCGAACCCGCCCAGCTCCAGCCGGCGCGTCCGAGCAGCACCGCCAGCGCCGGCATGTCGGCACCGGAGGGCGTATGCGCGAGCCCGGCCGCGCGACGCATCAGCGTCGCCGCCAGCACCGGCAGCAGGCCGGCATCGGCGCGCCCGATCTCCTCCTCGCCCAGGCCTCGCGC
>CAXUCM010000454.1:2328-2658 GCA_964249315.1 uncultured Acetobacteraceae bacterium
GCTTCGCGCCGGCAGCACGAAGGCGAACAGTTCGAGCAGGTCCAGCGCCGGCATGCCGCGCACGCCGAGCCGTCGCAGCGTCGAAGGCGCATGCACCAGCAGCGGCGGCGGCAGCGTGCGCAGCAGCGCCACCGCCGCGTCGGGGGCCAGTTCGAGCAGCTCGCCGTCCGCGGTCAGCAGCGACACCAGGCCGTGGCCCGCCACCAGCGCCGGCGACCCGGCCGCGGACGATGGCGGCTCGGGGAGAGTGGGCAGGTCGCGATCGGGCATCCGCCTCCGATATAGGGTCATTGACCCCGCAATGTCGCGTTCATAGCTTGCCCCCCGCAT
>CAXUCM010000455.1:0-2642 GCA_964249315.1 uncultured Acetobacteraceae bacterium
CTGCTCGCCTGCAAGACGCTGATGCAGGCGGGTGGCGTCATCGCCTCCGACATGGTCCGCCACCCGATCCCGCCGATGCACCCGGTGACCCGGCAGGGCCTGCTGGAGATCGCGGCGCGGCCGGACCCGATGGTGCTGCGCTGGGGGCGCTAGTCTCGACAGCGGGGCCGCGTCTGATACCCTCCGCCGAGGAGGGCCGGCAGCAATGACCGACCGTATCGGAGGACCCGCGCACGCCGAGCCCAGGCAGCCGATGCTATCGACGAACCGCCTGCCCCGTCGCGGCTTCGTCATGACCTCGCTGATCAGCGGCCTGACGCTGGCCGCCACCCGCGCGCCGGCACAGGTGATCCATACCGATGCGGCCGGGCTGATCGCCGGCGAGGTTGCCATCCCGGTGGCGGACGGGCGACTGCCCGCCTACGCCGCGCGTCCGAGCGGCGAGGGTCCGTTCGCGACCGTGCTGGTGATCGAGGAGATCTTCGGCGTGCACGACTACATCAAGGATGTCTGCCGCCGCCTGGCGCATGCCGGCTACCTGGCGATCGCGCCCGAGCTGTATGCGCGGCTGGCCGACCTGTCGAAGATGACCGACCCGCAGCAGATCATGCGCGACGTGATCAGCAAGGCGCCGGATGCGACGGTGCTGAGCGATCTCGACGCCGCCGCCGCCTGGGCCGCGTCGCACGGCCATGGCGATCCGGTACGGCTCGGCGTCACCGGCTTCTGTCGCGGCGGCCGCGATGTCTGGCTGTTCGCCGCGCACAATCCCGCACTCCGCGCCGCGGTCGCCTGGTACGGGCCGATCGCCGGCGCGCGCACGCCGATACAGCCGCAGACCGCGTCCGACGTCGCCACCCGGCTGCGTTGCCCGCTGCTCGGCCTGTATGGCGGCGCCGATGCCAGCATCGACCCGGACCAGGTGCGGAGTGCCGCCGCGGCGGCGCGCGCCGCCGGACGCAGCGTCGACATCGTGATCTATCCAGACGCAACGCACGGGTTCTTCGCCGACTACCGGCCGAGCTACCAGCACGACGCGGCCCGGGACGGCTGGGCGCGCATGCTGGCCTGGTTCCGCGCTCATCGGCTCGCATGATGCGGGCTCTCGCCAGATCGCGCCGAACGGGCGACAACACTGCGAACGAACGAGGATGGCCATGTCGCAAGCCGTAACACCAGCACCGGATCCGGAGCACGATCCCCGTACCGGCGAGATCCTCGACATCGTCGCCAAGGAAACGCAGCTCGACCGTGCTTCGCTTACCCTCGATGCCTCGATCCAGCAACTCGGAATCCCGTCTCTGGACCTGGTGCAAACCATTTTCGAGATCGAGTCTCGTTACGACGTTGAAATTCCGGTCGTGGCGGATCAGGCCGGTTCGGAATTCGGCACGATCGGCGATCTGGTCGCCCATGTGCTGCGTGCCATCGACGTCTCTCGCCGCCAGCAGGACGCGGCCGGCGGGATGGTCAGCGCGGTCAAAGACACCGCCGGTTGACGCGTCGCGTCGCCATCACCGGCCTCGGCGCGATCGCCGCCACCGGACCCGATGTCCCGAGCCTCTGGCAGGCGCTCCGTGACGGCGTCTGCGGCATCGGCCCGATCGCCAACATCCCGACCGAGCGGCTGACGGCGCGGGTCGCGGCCGAGATCCGCGGCTTCGATCCGCTCGCCCATTTCGAGCCGCGCCGGCTGCCGCTGCTGGACCGTGCCACGCAACTCGCCCTGGTCGCGGCGCGCCAGGCGGTCGCGGACTCCGCGATCGCGCTCAGCGCCGTCGGCAGCCGCGGCGGCGTCGTGCTCGCGGCGGCACCCGGACACGAGACCTCCGACATCGCCTACAAGGCCTTCTACGGCGAGGGCGCCAGCCGCGTGCACCCGTTCACGGTGCCGCGCGGCATGCCCAGCGCCGCGGTAAGCCACATCTCGATGGAGTTCGGCCTGCGCGGACCGACGGTCGCCCTCGCCTCCGCCTGCGCCTCGGCCAACCATGCGATCGGCCACGCCTTCCACATGGTGCGCGCCGGCATGCTCGACGTCGCCGTCTGCGGCGGCGCCGACGCCTCGATCGTGGTCGGCTTCATGAAGGCCTGGGAGGGGCTGCGCGTGCTCAGCCCGTCGGGCTGCCGGCCGTTCTCGATCGATCGCACCGGCCTGGTGATCGGCGAGGGCGGCGCGATGTTCGTGCTCGAGGCCTGGGACGCCGCGGTCGCGCGCGGGGCGACGATCCATGCCGAGATGATCGGGTTCGGCAGCTCCGCCGACGCCGGCGACATCACCGCCCCGGACGCGCGGGGTGCGGCGTGCGCGATGGCGGCGGCGCTGCAGGATGCCGGCCTGCCGTCCGAGGCGGTCGAGTACGTCAACGCGCACGGCACCGGCACCCGGCTCAACGACCGCACCGAGGTCGCGGCCCTGGGTGCTGTGTTCGGCACCCATCTGCGCCGGCTCGCCGTGTCCTCGACCAAGTCGATGCTGGGCCATTGCATGACCGCGAGCGGCGCGCTCGAGCTCATCGCCACCGTGCTGGCGCTGCGGCACGGCATCCTGCCGCCGACGGCAGGCTTCACCGCGCCCGACCCGGAATGCGAGATCGCCTGCGTGCCCAACCAGGCCCGGGCGCATCCCATCGACTTCGCGC
>CAXUCM010000456.1:0-1929 GCA_964249315.1 uncultured Acetobacteraceae bacterium
CACGAGGCCACCACCTCGAAGATCTCGGAAGACCAGCTCTTCTACTGCCGCCAGCGCGGCCTGTCCGGCGAGGAGGCGACCGCCCTCATCGTCAACGGCTTCGTGCGCGACGTGCTCCAGCAGCTGCCGATGGAGTTCGCCGTCGAGGCGCAGAAGCTGCTCGCGGTCAGCCTGGAGGGCAGCGTCGGATGAGCACGCGGCTGGCGATCACCGGCCTGTGCGCGCGCATCGAGGACAAGCCGATCCTGAACGGCGTCGACCTGGTGGTGTCGCCCGGCGAGGTGCACGCGATCATGGGGCCGAACGGCTCCGGCAAGTCGACGCTGTCCTACGTGCTGGCCGGACGCACCGAGTATGAAGTCACCGGCGGCGGCGTCCGCTTCGGCGAGGACGACCTGCTGGCGATGGAGCCGGAAGCGCGTGCCGCGGCCGGGCTGTTCCTGGCCTTCCAGGCGCCGGTCGAGTTGCCCGGCGTGAACAACGCCAACTTCCTGCGCACCGCGGTCAACGCGGTGCGTCGGGCTCGCGGCGGCACCGAGCTCGATGCGGTCGGCTTTCTCAAGCTGGCGCGCGCGGAGTGCAAGCGCCTGTCGATGCCGGCCGACATGCTCAAGCGCAACGTCAATGTCGGTTTCTCCGGCGGCGAGAAGAAGCGCAACGAGGTGCTGCAGATGGCGTTGCTGGAGCCGCGCTTCGCGATCCTCGACGAGACCGATAGCGGGCTCGACATCGATGCGCTGCGCATCGTCGCCGAAGGCGTGAACGCGCTGCGTGCGCCGGACTTCTCGGCCCTGATCATCACCCATCATCAGCGCCTGCTCGAATATATCGTCCCCGACCACGTGCACGTGATGGCGGCCGGACGGATCATCCGCAGCGGCGGTCCGGAACTCGCCCGCCAGCTCGAGGCGGAAGGCTACGCGAACCTGATCGCGGAGGCGGCGTGAACGCCATCGAACGCCCGGTCGGCCAGAACGCGCAGCGCTTCCTCGCCTTCTACGAGGACCACAAGCAGACGCTGCCCGGCAACGTCGAGGCGCGCGACCAGGCGGCGATGCTGCTGCAGGCTACCGGCCTGCCGAGTCGCCGCCTGGAGGCGTGGAAATATACCGACCTGAAGCTGCTCACCGATCTGGTCCCGGCTGCGCCGGAGACGCTCGAGCCGGCGCAGGCGCAGTCCCTGCTCGGACGGCTCGAACTGGCGGATGCCGGTCTCGCCGAGGCGAACCGGCTGGTCTTCGTCAACGGCCGCTTCGACGCCGCCTCGTCGCGACTGCCCGAAGGCATCGACGTCGAGATCGGGGTGAGCATCGCGGCACTGGCCAGCCCGCAATCGCACCCGCTGGTGGCATTGAACACCATGCTGACCGAGGACGGTGCCAGGATCCACGTGGGCGCCGGCGTCGATGCCGGCCGCCTGCTGCTGGTGGCACTCGCATCGCAGGAAGGCGAGGCGACGATCACCGTGCATTCCCGCTTCTCGGTGCTGCTCGAGGAGGGTGCGAGGCTGTCGCTGCTGGAGATCGCGCACGGCGAGGGGCGCTACGTAAACAATCCGGTGCTCGAGGTCGCGGTGCGCGCACGCGCCCACCTGACCCACGTGCTGCTGCAGCAGGAGGCGGCGGAAGCGCTGCATTTCTCCACCGTCTATGCCGCGGTCGAGACGGGCGGTTCCTACGACAGCTTCAGCCTGGCGCTGGGCGCGCGGCTGGCTCGTCACGAGGTGCATGCGCGCATGAGCGGACGCGGCGGCGAGGTGCAGGTGAACGGCGCGCAGCTGCTGGCGGGACGGCAGCATGCCGATCTGACCAGCGTGATCGCCCACGACGCGCCCGCCTGCGTCTCGCGCCAGACCGTCAAGAACGTGCTGTCGGACGCGTCTCGCGGCGTGTACCAGGGCAAGATCGTGGTGGCGCGGGTTGACCAAAA
>CAXUCM010000456.1:1939-2635 GCA_964249315.1 uncultured Acetobacteraceae bacterium
GCCGAGTAGGACACCAGCACGCCCATGCCGCCGATCGCGGCCAGCAGCACCGCCACCGTGGCGAGGGTGCGGCGCCGACCCGCAGCAGGTCCGGCCCGGGGCGACGCTGGCGGGGATCGAGTCACGATGCCTGCGATCTATGCCCGGCGCCGCGGTTGCGCAAGCCGGGCGGCCGCACCGTTCCGCCGACGTCAAGGGCAGCCACGGCGCCACCGCGGGCGCCCGCGACGAGCAGCAGCTGTTCTACCTGCGCAGTCGCGGCGTGCCGGCGCACGCCGCGCGCGCCATCCTGGTGCGTGCGTTCCTGGACGACGCGCTCATATTGATCGACGACGAGACCGTGCGCGGCCTGCTCGAGCGGGCGGTCGATCGATCCTGGTTCGGAACCGCGACATGAACGAGATGACCCACCCGTTGCCGTTCGCGGACCTGTCCCGCGTGCGCGCCGATTTCCCGATCCTGTCGCAGACCGTGCGCGGCAAGCCGCTCGTCTTCCTCGACAGCGCCGCCTCGGCGCAGAAGCCCGACGCGGTGATCGAGGCGATGGCGCGGACCATGCGCACGCAGTACGCCAACGTGCATCGCGGCCTGCACTGGATGAGCGAGCGCACCACCGACGCCTACGAGGGCACCCGCGACGCGGTGGCCCGGCTGATCAACGCGTCCTCCCGCGACGAGGTCGTGTTCGCCAAGAAC
>CAXUCM010000457.1:0-2628 GCA_964249315.1 uncultured Acetobacteraceae bacterium
CTACGGCAGCGCGGTCACCGGCGAGGTGCTGGAGCAGACCGTCAACGACGCCACCCGCGACCTGCTGGCCGAGCGCGGCATGCGTTCGGCGTCGCAGCCGAAGGTCGATCTCAAGCGCGGCCCGCTGGACGGCAAGGCGGCGCCCGGCGCGGCGCAGGACGATCTGGAGTTCACCGTCGAGCTCGAGCTGCTGCCCGAGATCGCGCTGCCGTCGCTGGGCGCGCTGTCGCTGACCCGGCTGAAGGCCGAGCCGGACGCGCAGACCATCGACCGGGCGCTGGCCGACATTGCCAAGCGGCAGCGGGGCTTCGAGACCATCGAGCCGGGGTGCTGCGGCGGGCGAGGCGCTCACGGTGGATTTCGTCGGCACCATCGACGGGGTGGCGTTCGACGGCGGCACCGCGAGCGACGTCAACATCGAGATCGGCGGCACCGGCTTCATCCCCGGCTTCGCCGAGCAGCTCGAGGGCTTGGCGCCGGGAGAGACGCGCACCATCGCGGTCACCTTCCCGGCCGACTACCAGGCGAGCGAGCTCGCCGGCAAGGCGGCCAGCTTCGAGGTCACCGCCAAGGCGCTGAAGCGCCCGGTCGACGCGGCCCTGGACGACGCTCTGGCCAAGACCCTCGGCTTCGAAGGGCTCGAGGAGGTGCGCGGGCTGATTGGCCGGCAGGTGCAGCAGGAGTACGACCAGCTCTCGCGCCTGCGCATCAAGCGCGAGCTGCTCGACGCGCTGTCCGAGCAGGCGGATTTCGCGGCTCCCGAGGGCATGGTCGCGGCCGAGTTCGACGCGATCTGGCAGCGCGTCGAGGCGGACCGGAAGGAAGGCCGGCAGGACGAGGAGGATGAGGGCAAGGACGAGGCGACGCTGCGCGCGGATTATCGCCGCATCGCCGAGCGCCGGGTCCGGCTCGGGCTGCTGCTGGCCGAGATCGGCCGCTCGGCCAACATCGCGGTGACGCAGGAGGAGATGGCGCGGGCGATGCGCGCCGAGGCCGGTCGCTACCCGGGCCAGGAGCAGATGGTGGTCGACTTCTTCCGCAAGAACCCGCAGGCGGCCGAGACGCTGCGCGGGCCGATCTTCGAGAACAAGGTGGTCGACTACATCCTCGACCAGGCCCAGGTCGAGGAGCGCACGGTGACCCCGGAGGAGCTGGCCGAGGCGCCCGCCGCGCCGGAGTGAGGCGAAGGCCAGGGCTTCGCGCTGGACCCGCTCGAGGCTCAGCCCTGAGAATCCATTTGGCGCCGGTCTCCAGGTAGGGCTTCCATCCGGGCACTTTCTGACTATCTTGTTCTTCTCGGACCGGGGACCCCAGCTTCCCGGTCGCGGCGGTCCGCGGACCGCGGGCGCCCCCAGGGCCAGGAACAGGCCAGGAATGAGACCGATGAGGGATCGTGATCCCGTAGAGATCTACAACAACGCCCTGGTGCCGATGGTGGTCGAGCAGACCTCGCGTGGCGAGCGGGCGTTCGACATCTTCTCGCGGCTGTTGCAGGACCGCATTATCTTCCTCACCGGGCCGGTCTATGACGGCGTCGCCTCGCTGATCTGCGCGCAGCTGCTGCACCTGGAGAGCGTCAATCCGAGCAAGGACATCTCCTTCTACATCAACAGCCCCGGCGGCGTGGTGTCGGCCGGCCTCGCGATCTACGACACCATGCAGTACATACGCAGCCCGGTGAACACCGTCTGCATCGGACAGGCCGCCTCGATGGGGTCGCTGCTGCTCGCCGCCGGCACGCGCGGCAAGCGGCTGGCGTTGCCGAACGCCCGGGTCATGGTGCACCAGCCTTCCGGCGGCGCGCAGGGCCAGGCCAGCGACATCGAGATCCAGGCCAAGGAGATCCTCTACCTGCGCGGACGCCTGAACGAGATCTACAAGGAGCATACCGGTCAGACGCTGGAGGCGATCGAGCAGAAGCTCGAGCGCGATACCTACCTGTCCGCGATCGAGGCGCAGGCCTTCGGGATCGTCGACGAGGTGCTGCAGAACCGTCCGGTCCCCGCCGGCGAGGATGCCGGCAAGGGCTGAGCAGCGCACCGTGCTTGCTGCGGCTTTGGGGACAGGTTTAGACTTAGACGCTTGATCCGGGGTCGCTTGCGCCCTGCGGGGAGAAGAGCCCATGAGCAAGTCCAGCGACTCCAAGAACACCTTGTACTGCTCGTTCTGCGGCAAGTCGCAGCATGAGGTGCGCAAGCTCATCGCCGGTCCGACCGTGTTCATCTGCGACGAGTGCGTCGAGCTCTGCATGGACATCATCCGCGAGGAGCACAAGACCCACCTGGTGAAGTCGCGCGACGGCGTGCCGACGCCCAAGGAGATCTGCAAGGTCCTGGACGACTACGTGATCGGCCAGTTCCACGCCAAGAAGGTGCTCTCGGTCGCGGTGCACAACCACTACAAGCGGCTGGCGCACGGGGCGAAGAACAACGACGTCGAGATCGCCAAGTCCAACATCATGCTCATCGGGCCGACCGGCTCGGGCAAGACGCTGCTGGCGCAGACCCTGGCCCGCATCCTCGACGTGCCGTTCACCATGGCCGACGCCACCACCCTGACCGAGGCCGGCTATGTCGGCGAGGATGTCGAGAACATCATCCTCAAGCTGCTGCAGTCGGCCGACTACAA
>CAXUCM010000458.1:0-2627 GCA_964249315.1 uncultured Acetobacteraceae bacterium
GGAGCCGACCAGCAGCTGGTAGAGCAGGTACTCGTCGTTGCGGTCCGGCGGCGCGTTCTCCACTTCGCCGCCCCTGGACTCGCCACGACGCGCGCGGACCAGCCGGCTCCAGCCCTGCACCTGGCGCGACCATTCGTCCGGCATGTCGGCGAGCACGGCGAGGCGGGCGCGGGTGTCCTCGCCGCGCTTGGTGTCGTGCGTCGAGGTCGCCAGCATCGCACCCGGCCAGCGCTTCGCCCGCTGCGCGTTGGCCTTGTGGAAGGCGCCGGCGGAGATGCCGAAGCGTTCCGGCTCGCCACCGACCTCGTTGAGCGCGATGAACCGGTTGTAGCGATAGAAGGCGGTGTCCTCGAGGCCCTTGGCCATCACCGGGCCGCTATATTGCTGCAGCTTCATTGCCAGGCGCAGCACGCTGGTACGGTTGAATCCGCTCTTCGGCCGCGCCGTCAGCTTGCCGGACAGGAGCTGGTGCAGGAAATCAAACACCGACGGATCGAGATCCGGATCGAACCGCCGCGCCTGGATCACCGCCCAGTCAAGGTCGCGACGATCCGCCTCGCTCGATGCGGGATCGTCCGGATCGGCATCGAACTCGATATAGGTGCGATAGACCGGGAAGCAGGCAACGATCTGCTTGATCGCGCGCTGCAGCACGGTCTTGGTGAAGTCCTGGGTCATCGGGTTCTGGCGGGCGACGCGTCCGGCGTCACGGCCGAGCACGTTCAGCTCGCTCGCCATCTCGTTCTCCATGATGCGGATCTTGCAGTCATAGACGATGGCGGGAAAGCCGGTGCGCAGGCCGGTGAAGTCCTGGTAGGTGGCGGTGAAGGCGGCCTCGCTGGCCGGATTGATCAGCACGCCGAGCACCAGGTTGGTGAAGTCGTAGCCGGTGGTGCCTTCGACGCGCCAGTCCTCGCGCAGCGATTCATGCGCGGCAAGGATCTTCTCGACGACGAGATAGAACGGCCGCGAGACCGCGGCGCGCAGCGTGTCGATATAGGCCTTCGGATCGATCAGCCCGTCGATGTGATCGATCCTGAGCCCGTCCAACGTGCCGTCCTCGATCATCGGCAGGATCAGGCCGTGCGCGTGCCGGAACACCGCCGGCAGCTCCATGCGCATGCCGGCAAGATCGTTGATGTTGAAGAATCGGCGATAGTTGATGTCGTCGCCGGCGACGCGGAAGTCGGCGATGCGCCAGGATTGCAGCTGGATGAGCCGGTCGAGCGCGCGCCAGTCCTGGTTCAGGCTCGCGATGCTGCGATCCAGCGCGTCGCGTGCGGCCGGGTGGTCGCGGATGCAGGCGGCGAGCTCGGCCTTGAGGCTGGCGGCGCGTTCGGCGATCTGCGGGTGCCAGCGCGGCAGGTCGCTGAAATAGTCCGACAGCCGGTCGAGCTCGACATCGTCGTGGCCGAGGATGTCGCCATACTGCAGCGGGCAGATCGGCAGCTTGTGGCTGTCGTAGGCCCAGACCGCGAGGCTGCCGGCCTCGGCGTCGAAGCGGACCTGCAGCTTGCCGCCCTGCAGCTCGACGCCGTACTGGTCGCCCAGGAACGGCACCAGCAGCTTGTCCTTGAGGTAGCGCCGGTCCGGATCCCAGTCGATGTCGAACCAGCCGGCATGGTCGGCCTGCGGACCCCATTCCAGCACGTCGAGCCAGAGCGGGTTGTCGGAGCCGCCGACGCCCATATGGTTGGGCACGAAATCGAGGATCTGGCCGAGGCCGTGGCTGCGGAACACCGCCAGCATCGCCTTGAAATCGTCGTCGGTGCCAAGCTCCGGGTTGAGCGCCAGGTGGTCGGTGATGTCGTAGCCGTGCGTGCTGCCGGGACGCGCCTTCAGGTACGGCGAGGCATAGACGTGGCTGATGCCGAGGCTGGCGAGGTAGGGCGCCAGACGGGTGGCGTCCTTGAAGCCGAAGCCGGCATGGAATTGCAGCCGGTAGGTTGCGCGCGGGGTCATGCCGGCTCCAGGGTCCAGCGTACGGACCAGGGTTCGAGCCCGGTCTCGGTATCACCCTCCGACCAGATCCGCTCGCCGCCGGCGGCCGGGGCGTCGACCGGCTTCGAGGACAGGTTGGCGGCGAGCGTCAGCGTGCGCGCGCCGCCGGCCGGCCAGGTCGCCAGCACCGCCCCGGGTCCGATCATGCGCGCGTCGCCGGCCCGGGTGATGCCGGGCAGCAGCGGGACGATGTGGCGACGGCGGGCGGCGATCAGCGCGGTGTAGTGCGCGAGCCGGTCGGAATCGATTGCGGACCAGTCCAGCTTGGCCGAGGCGTAGGTGGCCTCCGCCAGCGGGTCCGGGATGCGGTCGCGCTGCGCCGGATCCTGGAACTCGGGGAAGCGGGCGAACTCCGAGCGGCGGCCGTTGCGCACCGCCTCGGCGAGCTCGCCCTCGAAGTCGCAGAAGAACGGGAACGGCTGTGCCGCGCCCCATTCCTCGCCCATGAACAGCATCGGCGTCTGCGGCAGCAACAGGTAGGTGGCGGCCAGCGCGCGCATCGCCTCGGCCGTCGCGATCTGGCCGAGACGGTCGCCGAAGGCGCGGTTGCCGACCTGGTCGTGGTTCTGGATGAAGGCGACGAAGGCGCCGGGCGGCAGGCAGCCGGCGGGCGGGGCGCGCGGCGG
>CAXUCM010000459.1:0-495 GCA_964249315.1 uncultured Acetobacteraceae bacterium
TATGGCCAGACCTCGCGGGCATCGCATGGCCGTGGCGATGGCATGGCCAGGTCGCAATAACGCAGGACAAACTCCCCCAACTCATCGCGCCTGAACGGGGGGTGCATTTGATGCTGGGCTACAACGGGCGAGGCATTGCGATGGCAACGGTGGCGGGCGGCCTGATTGCCGAGCGGATCACGTCCGGCGATACGGCTGCGATCCCTTTCCCCGTCAAGGAAAAGCTTCGCTTTATGCGCTTCCAGCGCTTTTGGCGGTTAGGCGCTGAAGCGACTATTTTGAAGGGACGACTCGCCGATTCTCTAAATGGCCGGTGATTGTCATCGCATCGGACACGGGCGAAGTCATGAATGGGCAATGCGCACAGGTACCATCAATATAAGTAAGCCGTCTCTCGTTAGCGAGGTTCCCCCGCATCAGCCTCAACAAGGGAGCCGAGCTTAACGCCGACGGAACAAAATGCTTTGGGTTAACCCTTTCGGAGGTGGCCTCCGA
>CAXUCM010000459.1:505-2627 GCA_964249315.1 uncultured Acetobacteraceae bacterium
TTATGACCATGACGCCAGGTCGTTGATTGAGATTAATCTCGCGCCATTCAGGCGAATCATTGCCATCTTCGCATCTACGCGGCGTCGGCTGAATGCGTCGCTGTCGTCAAAGCCGACGCTTATGGCCTCGGTCTAGCGCTCATGCATAAACACTGCTCGACAGCGGCTGCCGTACCTTTCTTCGTCGCGACGCTTGTTGAGGGCATCGAGCTGCGGCGCATCATCGGCCTGTCGCCGTTCTGAGCGGAGCGACGCCGGGCACGACGCCCTGGGCCGCGATCGATCGCCTCGTCGACCAGATCACGCCAGCCGAAACGCCAACATGTTCGCCGCAGCAGGCTACGATGCTTCCTGAAGGAATCTGCTCTAGCGCTCTTGTGAACGGCGAGGTTGTCGAGGATGACGATGTCACCCTCCCGCAACGTCGGCGCGAGTTGGGTTTCGACCCAGGTGTCAAAGGCGATACTTTCGCGGGACTGCCGACTTCGTTTGTGCCAGCCGCATCGTGCGCGGTGGACGGCGACGCGCGGCCAATCGAACGCTCATGAGCGACTTGGCGACAGCGGTGCAGCGCTTGTCGCTTCCCGCCGGAGCTGTCGTTTCGCGGCGCGAGCGGCACAGCCCTTCGGTTTGCTCCTTATTCCGCCTTTCATCGTATCGCGTCCAGAATGCTGTGAGCTGGCGCATCCGGGACGTCGTTGCGATTCCACCAGCCGCCGCCCAGGGCCTGAAACAGAGCCACCGTATCCGTGAAGCGGTTGGCCTGCGCCTGCACCAGCACGAGGGAGGACTGCAGCAACGTTTGTTGTGCGTTGAGCAGGATGATGCTGCTGACCGCTCCGAGCGCCAGCTGCTTGCGGGAAATCTCCAGGCTCTTCTGGGCGGCGGCCTGCGCCTTCACCGCGGTGGTCTCCGCTCGCGCGTCGGCGCGTATGGCTCGCAGGGCGTCGGCGACGTTCTGGAAGGCGACGATGACCGTGCTGCGGTACTGCGCGTAGGCTTGGTCGAAATCGGCTTGCGCCTGCTTCTGCCTGTGCAGCAGCGTACCGCCATCGAAGACCGTCTGCGCGACGTTGCCGGCAAGCGTGTAGAAGGTTTCCGACGGGGAGAAGAGACGTACCAGGTTCGAGGGGTTCTGGCCGAATTCGGCCGAAAGGCTGAGGATCGGGAGGCGATTGGCTTCTGCGACCCCGATCAGCGCGCTGGCGGACTGCAGGTTGGCTTCGGCCATCCGAACGTCCGGGCGATGCTCGACGAGAGTGGACGGCAAACTGATCGGGAGGGTCGACGGGAGGTGTAGCGAAGCCAGTTCGAAGGTCTGAGTGATCTCGTCGTTCTGGTATTGCCCGGCGAGAGCGGTCATCATGTCTCGTTGGATGCCGAGCTGCTTCTCGAGGCTGGGCAGGGTTTGCTCGGCCTGGAGAAGCGCCGCTTCCTGCACCAGGACGTCGGATCTTGCGACCTGACCTGCGCCGAGCTGACGGTGCAAGACCTCCAGGAGATCGGTCTCGATCTTGATGATTTTCCTGGTGGCTTCGATTTGCGCCCTGAACGAAGCTTCCTGAAGCGCTGCCATCACGACGTTGGAGGTCAACGTCAGGTAGGTCGCCTCGACTTGGAAGCGCTGCGCGCGGGCTAGCGCGTCGGCGGATTCGACTTGGCGACGGTTCAAGCCGAACAGGTCGGGCGAGTAGCCGACGCTGACCTGGGCCGTGGTCAGGCTATAATATTGCGAATTGTTCGACAGGGGTGGCGAGATGTCGGCGCTCGCCTTGCCTCCGAACGTGTTGTAGCTGGCGTTGACCTGTGGATACAGGATGCCGCGTTGCGCCGTGCCGTTCTCCCGTGCCGCGGTCAGGGCCGCCTGCGCAGCCTGAAGATCGGCGTTCTGACGGATCGACAGCTCGACAAGGGTCGTCAGGCTCCTGGAATGGAACGTTCGCCACCACTGGGCGGGAATGTCGAGGTTTGCGACGGAAGGTTGCTTGCCGTCGCCATGTTTGGCCGAGCCCGGAAGGTAGCTGGTGACCGGCGGCGCGGCCGGGGACACGAAGTCGGGCCCTGCCTCGCACCCGGCCAGCAGCGCCGCCGCCACGATCGCCATCGTCACCCTGGCGAACGA
>CAXUCM010000460.1:0-2610 GCA_964249315.1 uncultured Acetobacteraceae bacterium
ATCAGAGATCGATCCAGGCGAGATGGCCGCCCTTGCCGGCGCCGGTGTCGGTGAAGATCGCGGTGCCTCCCTGGCGGCCCTGCTTGACCCAGGGCCTGCCGTCGGTGCTGCGCCGGTCGTGGCCGCAATAGACGGTGAAGCCGCGCGGGATGTGGTCGATCCAGCTCAGCCGCCGCTCCGGGTAGCCGTCCTCCTGCATCCGTCCGGTGGTCTCGCCGAACAGCGCGCGCGAGAGCAGCGGCGACACCCGGCCGAGCGGCGCCGGCGGGTCCTGCTCGAGCATGCCGGTATGGAAGCCGCCATGCACGAAGATGCGCGGCCCCAGGATCAGCCAGGCCGGTGCGCGGCCGATCTCGAGCAGCGCGCGCGCGCGCAGCGCCGGATCGTCGAGCTGGGCCAGCGTCGCCTCCAGCGGCACGTCCGGACGCATGCGATGCCCGGCCAGGGCGCGGCCGAGCTTGCGGTCATGGTTGCCGACCAGGAACAGGCCGCGTCCCTGGTCGATCAGGCGGAACATGATGCGCAGCGTCTCGGCGCTGGACGGGCCGTGATCGATCAGGTCGCCGAGCTGGATGATGAAGCGGTCGGTCGCCGCGGCATGGGCGAAGGCGCGGGCGTCGCCGTGCACGTCGCCGACCACGCGCAGGCGGCGCTGGCCGAGCGTGGCGGCGAGCTCGCCGGGACCGATCGGGTCCGGCGACGGCATCTCGACGATCGGCTCGCTCATGATGCGGCCGGCACTCCGCGCACGTCTTCGCGGAACGCCGCCAGCGCCCGGTTGCGGCCGGCATCGAGCGAGACGATCGGACGCGGGTAGTCGCGACCCAGGCTGATCCCAGCCTGCGCCAGCACGGCGCCGTCCGCCTCCCAGGGTGCGTGCAGGAAACGGTTCGGCAGGCGGGCGAGCTCGGGCACCCAGCGGCGGATATAGGTGCCCTCGGCATCGAACTTCTTCGATTGGGTGACCGGGTTGAAGATGCGGAAGAACGGCTGCGCGTCGGTGCCGCAGCCCGCCACCCATTGCCAGCTCGCGCTGTTGGTGGCGAGGTCGCCATCCACCAGCGTGTCCCAGAACCAGTCCTCGCCCGTCTGCCAGGGCAGCAGCAGGTGCTTGCACAGCAGCGAGGCGGTGATCATCCGCACCCGGTTGTGCATCCAGCCGGTCTGCCAGAGCTGGCGCATGCCGGCATCGACGATCGGGATGCCGGTGCGCCCGCGCTGCCAGGCGCGCAGCTCGCCCGGTTCGTCGCGCCAGGACAGGCGGGCGAAGTCGGCGCGCAGCGGCTGCTCCGGCAGGGTCGGGTGGTGGGCCAGCAGGTAGGCGGCGAACTCGTGCCAGAGCAGCTCGCCCTGGAACGTCTCGAAGCCGGCGCGATCGCGGTCGTGCGTCGCCGCCTGCATGTCGCGCGCGGCGTGCCAGACCTGGGTCGCGGAGAGCTCGCCCCAATGCAGGTGCGGCGACAGCATCGAGGTGCCGTCCTCGTCGCCGGGGATGTTGCGGCTGTCGGCGTAGGCTTCGAGATGGTGCGTGAGAAAACGCTGCAGGCGTGCGTGCCCGCCGGCCTCGCCGGGCTGCCAGGTGCGCCTCAGGCCGCCGGCCCAATCGGGCCGGCTCGGCAGCAGCCCCCAACCGTCGAGCGTCTCGGAGGACCAGTCGCCGGCCGGCGAGGCGATCCGCGCCGGCGCGGGCAGCGGCGGCTCCGGATCGGGCATGGCGCGGCAGGTGCGGGCGAACGGCGTGTAGACGCCGTACGTGCCGCCGGTCTGGGTGCGGATCCGGTCCAGGTCGAACAGCGTGGCGACGCGGTGGCCGTGCAGGCTGACGCCGTCTCGGCCGAGGGCTTCGGCCAGCTCGGCGTCGAGCGCGCGCAGCCACGGTTCGTGCGCGACGCCGCAATGCACCTCGCGGGCGCCGGCGGCACGAGCCAGCTCGGGGATGATGCGGACGGTGTCGCCGCGTCGCAGCACCAGCGTGCCGCCGGCCTCGCGCCAGGCCGCCGAGAGGCTGGCGAGGCTGTGATGCAGCCACCAGGACCCGGCGCCGCCCGGCTGCCAGCGTCCCGCCCGCGCGGTGTCGTGCACGTAGACGCCGATCACGTGCTTGGCGCGCGCGAGGGCGGCGGTCAGCGGCCGATGATCGGCGAGGCGCAGATCCTGCCGCAGCCAGACGAGGGCGGTATCATTGGAGGTCCGGGCTGATGCCCGCTTCGACCGGTCTGTCGCCATCGTCTCGTCGGATCCTTGAGTTCTGTCTTCGCCGCAGGCTCTGCGCCGCAACGTTAACTATCCAGCCAAGCCGAGGTTCTCGCCGCGGCGGACACACCGGGTTTCGCACGACCATGGCCGCTGCAAACCATCTTGTTAGATCGATTGGATTCTCAAGGCTAAGCCTTGAGCGGGTCCAGGGCAGAGCCCTGGCCTTAAGCCGGATGCGCATCCGCGTCGGCCAGGGCGAAGCTGAACAGGCGTTCCCGCCCGAGCAGGAAGGCGTGCGCGCCGCGCGGGAACAGCCGGGCGATCGCCGGGCTGCTGACGTCCAGCCCGCCGGCATAGGCGCCGAACGCCGGCAGCATCAGCCGGCGCGCGTCGGCGACGAAGCAGGGCCGGCTG
>CAXUCM010000461.1:0-2601 GCA_964249315.1 uncultured Acetobacteraceae bacterium
CAGGGCTCTGCCCTGGACCCGCTCAAGGCTCAGCCTTGAGAATCCATTTGCTTTCCAAGAGGTTTCCAAAGGCAAGCCTTTGGCGGGGCTTGGGGCGGAGCCCCAATCTTAACCCTTGGCGCGTTGATACCGATGACCGTCGGCATCAGAGTGACATCACGCGAACCCAGCACTTGGTGTCCACGACCGTGTTGAATCTGACGTGATCGATATCGCTCGACTTTAGACGGCGAAATGACGCATTGAGCTGCCAGAGGCCGGTGCCGGATATTTTACGATCGCGACGCTTTCGCCTGCTGGTCTTATCGTCCGGACGCACCGGAACTTCGCAGGTGACCTTCCCTCAAGGTAGGAGGTGCGGGCTTGATCATTGTCAGACCCACTCCTGAGAACTTGGCGCCGTTCGCCTACGCGGCGTCGCTGAACCTGCGCCGCCGGCACCTCGATGAGAGTCGGCGGCCCATAATGGCGGCACGGCTGGCCATGCTTCCGAGCGGGAGCAACCAGGACGCTGCGGCCGAGATGCGCATCGTGGATCGACGTAGGGCTCAGCGTGCCGAGGATGTCCATCGATACGCCAACCCCGAACGCCCTCGCCAAGGTCGAAGTCGGCGCTATTTCAGTACTTGCCTCCGCCGATGTTGCCCACTGCCGGAGCCCTCGGCGAAGTCGAGATCCTCGAGGCGGCAAAGTTAATCCCCGCCGGCCACATCTGAAGCCCGCCTGCTTGGTGCCTCGGGGCTGCTCATAGCCCCCACACCTTGATCGCCAAGGCAGTGAGCGCACCCACTGCGCCGGCGAGCAGGGCGCCGGCCGTCATCGCGCCGATGATCAGCATGGAGACCACCAGCCGCGTTTCCTGCTGCTCGCGTCGGATGTCAGCCTGCATGTGATCGATGTGGATGATCTGCTGTCGCAGGTTCAGGCTAGCTGAATTGGTATCGTCGCTCATCGGGGTTTGCCTCACAGCCGAGCCTTATCGCCCTGTCTCGTTCGCAATTACAGGCATGACGGCGCGGGTCGCAAGCAGGTTCTCCAATGGCAAAGAGGGGGGGCGTACCGGTGGCGGAAGCTCTGCCCGGGCAGCCTGACGCGGAGTCACCCTTGGTGCCGAACTTGGTTCAGACCGAGAAGCTGTCGGCGCCGAGCCCATGAGCGCCTCAACCTTCCGCCTTCCCGACAGGACGCGCCAGCGTCGTCAAGCGCGCATCGGCCCAGCTGGGCCCGTTCCTGTTACCCTCCGTATCCACTCAGGCGGCGGCTCCTGGATCTTTGGCTTCACCGTCCATGCCGCTCCTGGCTCGCCCTCGAGCGCTCGCTGTGTGATGTGCGGCCACCAATAGAGCATGTGTCGAGCCCAATTCCGGATTGGCAACCAACCCCGTTGCTTGTCGAGAATGATTAGGCTCAGGCGAGACGCTCTCCACACAATCCGCCGACGCACTTCATTCATAATATCGTCGTCCCTGGTGATTGCAACATGGCCGCCCTTTTTGCCCAATGCGGCGATCCATTGCTCGTCCGGCACATCGCCCTGGTAATCGAGTTCGTCCAAACTTGTTAGTTCGGCCTCTGGCTGCAGCTTCGCCGCCCGGAGTATGGCCAGCATGTTCTTCCCGATATTCGCGTCAAGAACGAAGATCAGCCTCCGACCTCCGGAGAGTTCCTGAGTGGTTCGGACTTCCAGCTTCCCTCGAATTCGACTGCATCGGCGACTTGCGCCTTCGTCAAGCCGGACCGATCAGCCGTGGTCGCGAGCGGCTGCATCGCCGCCCTCAACCGTAACCATTTGTGCGATCACATCGGTCCGGACCCCTGTTTCCGCAATGTGGGGCGCGCCAATTGTCTATTGCCGTCTACCGGCCGATCCGCTTCAGGAACTGCTGGACGAGGCGCCGCGGTCTGGGCGGGAGGCATGGGATCTGGTGGTGCGGCGCTCGCCAACTCTGGCGCGCCTCATCGTACAAGGTGTTACTCCAACGGACTGCGCCTGGAGACTCTGAGCTGCCGACCACATAGGCACGCAGATTGCTGGACCATGGAACGAGTCCGCGGAGCGTCCGCAAGAAGGCTGAAGCTCGCCAACCCTAAGTAGACGGTCAATAAGTCATTGATCCTATGGTGCCGGGTGAGGGGATCGAACCCCCGGCCTTCGGTTTACAAAACCGCTGCACTACCGCTGTGCTAACCCGGCCTCCTGGGTCGCGATCATGCCCGATCCGGCCGGTCGCGCCAATCTGGAACCGGCTCGCATCCCTCCGGCGTGGTCTCGCGCAGGAAGCGTGCGAGCCGGACCAGATGCTCGCCGCGCGGATCGGTGGCGCGCCAGGCTAGCCCGACCACGCGGCCCGCCGGGGCGCCGGCCTGGTCCGCCTGCAGCGCCCGGAGCTGCAGCAGACCGCCCAGCGCGCCCGGATGGCTCATCCCCCCGGTGGCGAGACGCGGCATCAGCGTATAGCCCTCTCCCGCCGCCACCATGTGCCGCAGCATCTCCAGGCTGCTCGCCTGCCGGGCATCGCGCGCGCCCGGCACCCGGCAGAGCGAGATCGCCTGATCGCGCAGGCAGTGGCCCTCTTCCAGCAGCAGCAGGTCCTCGCCGGG
>CAXUCM010000462.1:0-2593 GCA_964249315.1 uncultured Acetobacteraceae bacterium
CTCGTCAGGCTCATAACCTGAAGGTCACAGGTTCAAATCCTGTCCCCGCAACCAAACGCCTGGCAGATTGATGCCCGTGATCATTCACCGGCGATCGCCTCGCGAGGTGCTGATACCATGCCGTCACCCTCGGTGGCCGCACTCCTCATCTCTGCCGCTTCATGCGACGTTCTGAGGCATATCGCCACCGCATCGGTCAGGCTGCCCACGTAGAAATCGGCGCCGACATGCTCGCGCATCTCCGCGTCATTGTCGAAATCCTCCCCCGACGGCCACATCCCGACGACCAGCGGCACGTCGGGCAGGCGCCGTCGCAGCCGGCGCAGCAGGTAGCGCAAGCTGGTCGGATTGCCGCTCAGCTCCAGATAGGTCAGGCACACCATCGCGATCCCGTCCGGGTCGAGCGTCTCGATGCCCTCACGCGAGGCGAGATCGTGCGATCCTGTCTTGGCGCCGAGATCATGCGTCCGCAACAATTGCGCCAGCATCAGCGACGCCGCCTCGTCCAGCTTGCCGCGCCCGGACAGGCAGAGGACCGGCGTTGCGGTGCGCCAGACGCGAGGCAGGCTCGCCGGATCCGGACCGGATCCCTGCGCCGGCGGCGTCGTCGTCACTTGGCGGTCCTCGCGCGGCGCGCCGGCGAGGCCGTCATCCGACGTCTCCGGCGCCGGATCGAGATCGTCCCGGCCGGCAAGATCCTGTACCAGATCGCGGATCGCGGCGTTGATCTGCTCGATACGCGCCGGCGACAGCGCGCCCCGCTGCACGTCTGCCGCCGCCAGCTGCAGCCCCTTGACGACGACATCGTCGTAGTACGACGACAGCGAGCGCTGCTTCAGCAGGGTCTCGGCCTGGCGCAGGATCTCGTCCTCGTCGCCGGCCAGCATCCGCTGGTAGAAGCTCTCGATCGGGGTCAAGGCGGGCCGGTCGCCCAGCAGCACGTCGAAGAACTCGAGATGCTCGACATGCCGTCCGAGCACCACCAGGCACAGGGTCAGCGGCGTCGACAGGATCAGTCCGATCGGACCCCAGATCCAGCTCCAGAAGATCGCCACGACGATCACCGCGAGCGGCGACAGGCCGGTGGCATGGCCGTAGACCAGCGGCTCGACCACCTGGCCCATGACCCCCTCGGTGACCAGGAACAGGGCGGCCGTCCAGATCATCATCGACCAGCCGGGATCGACCGCGGCGGCAAGCGCCACCGGCAGCACCGCCGCGATCAGCGCACCGACATAGGGCACGAAACGCAGCAGCGCCCCGAGCACGCCCCAGAGCAGCGGGCTGGGCACGCCGATCACGCTCAGGCCGAGCCCGATCAGGACGCCGAACGAGGCGTTGATGCCGAGCTGGGTCAGGAAGTAGCGCGCGAGCCGGCTGCCGGCATCGTCGAGGGCGGCGGTCGTGCGCAGCAGGTCGTTGGAGCCGAACAGCCGAATCAGCCGGTCGCGCAGATCCTCGCGCTGCAACAGGATGAAGATCGCGACGACGAAGACGATGCCGATCGTCTGCAGCGGGCTGAGCACCGGTCCCAGCACCTGCTGCGCCAGCCGCAGCGGCGAGGCGGCCGGCTCCTGCACCACCACCGGCACCGGCTTGGGTTCGTCGGACGTCGTCGCCGACGGTGCCGCACTTCCCGGTGCGGCGCTGTGCATCTCGTGCCCGACCCGGGCGACCAGCTGGTCCAGATGGTTCGTGGCGTAGTCGCGGACCGAGGTGACCTTGTGCTGCACCGTGCTCCGGTAGCGCGGCAGATCCTGCGCAAGCGAGGCGAGCTGGGTACCGATGACGCCGCCGAGCGTCAGGATCACGCACAAGGCAACCAGGACCGCGAGCAGCGCCGCCGGCACCTTCGGCAGCCGGATGCGACGCAGCAGGGCGACCAGCGGTGCCAGGATGAAGCTGAGCATGATCGCCAGCGTGATCGGGATCAGCACCTCGCGGCCAAGATACAGCGCCACGACGATCACCACCCCGACCGCGAGCGCCAGCAGCCTCTCGGATTTCGGCGCCTCTGTGGCCGGGACCCGGGCCCTTGGCAGCGCGGCAGGCGGAAAATTGTTCCTGGGCATGGTCTGGTCCGTTCTTGCGGCACTCGGTGCGCTTGGGTTTATAGACCAGGGCTCTGCCCTGGACCCGCTCAAGGCTCAGCCTTGAGAATCCATTTGCCTGCGCCGGGCGTTCTAGTCCATGCGCCGCTGTTGCCAGAGATCGACCGAGATCCTCCGCACGCGGCGGCCGCAGCAGCAATCGCTCGGTCTCGATGATCGGCTCGGCCATCTGCCGCGCATCCTGCGGCGTGTCGATGCGGACGGCAAGCATGGCGAGATCATGCGACGCGGGCGTTTGCCGCCCCTCAGCGACCTGCCTCTCGCCTTTGATGCTCAAGTAGGTTGCGCAGGCAGGCGTCACGCTTTGCCAGGCTCGTCCCCTCATCGTGGCCGACATCCCCTTGCAGCGAGGGAATGGAGACGTAGCCTTAATTCAACTCCGTGGACTGAACTACTTGTTCCAGGCGGCAGCTTGAGGCACGCCAGGTGGGAGGCATGGGGACGGATGATGAGCACCTTTGGTGGACCACGGTCCTGGATCG
>CAXUCM010000463.1:0-2592 GCA_964249315.1 uncultured Acetobacteraceae bacterium
TGCCGAGATAGTGCCGCGCGAGGACGGATCCGGGCCGCACGACGCGGCGGCGTACAACCCGATCAGCGACTACGCGCTGATCGGCGACACCCACAGCACCGCGCTGATCGATCGACGCGGCTCGATCGACTGGCTGTGCTGGCCGCGTCATGACAGCCCTGCGGTGTTCCTGCGCCTGCTCGACGCCGAGAAGGGGGGCGCCTGCCGGATCGACCTCGATGGGCTGGCCTCGACCAGCCGGAGCTACCTGCCGCACACCAACATCCTGCAGACGCGCTTCGTCACCGCGACCGGCGAGGCGGTGCTCACCGACCTGATGCCGGTCCATCCGCCGGAGACGCTGGAGGCGGAGGGTCCCGACGGCGAGTCCGAGAGCCGGCTGGTGCGGCTGCTGGAGTGCGTTGGCGGCAGCATCTCGGCGCGCATCAGCGTCCGCCCGACCTTCGACTACGCCCGCGGCCAGGCGCGGCTGCACGATGACGCGCAAGGCGGCGTCATCTTCGAGGCCGGCTCGCAGCGGATCCGGGCGAGTGCCGCGCATCCGCTGCGAATCGACGGCGACCGGGCGGTCGGCGAATGGACGCTGCAGGTCGGCGAGCGCGGCTGCCTGATCCTCACGCACGCCGAGGCGGACGCGGCGCCGCGCGCCCAGGGTCTCGCGGACGCGTTCGATTGCCTGCAGCGGACGCAGCGCTACTGGGAGGAATGGAGCCGGATCTGCACCTATCAGGGTCCCTATCGCGAGCAGGTGATCCGCTCGGTGCTCTGCCTGAAGCTGCTGACCTACTCGCCGAGCGGCGCGATCGTCGCCGCTCCCACCGCGTCGCTGCCGGAGGCGGTGCCTGGCAACCGCAACTACGACTACCGCTACGCCTGGCTGCGCGACTGCTCGTTCACGGTGACCTCCTTCGTGATGCTGGGCTACGAGCGCGAGGCGGCGGAATATCTCCGCTTCATGCGTGGCGCCGATCCGAGCCGCGGCCGCGAGGTGAAGCTGATGTACGGCATCGACGGTCCGGTGCTGCCGACGGAGACGCTCGCGCATCTGCACGGCTGGCGCGGCGTCGGGCCGGTCACCATCGGCAATGCGGCGGAAGGCCAGTCGCAGCTCGACATGTTCGGCGAGGTGCTGGCGGCCCTGCACGGCTACCTGGAGCGCGTGCAATGGGACCCGCCGCAGAAGGTGCATGACCATCTGCCCGAGACCGTCAGCAACCTGGCCGAGCAGGTGATACGGCATCGTGACGATCCCGACCAGGGCATCTGGGAGCTGCGCGGCGAGGCCAGGCAAATCCTGCACAGCAAAGGCATGAACCGGGTCGCGCTCGACTGCGCCGTGGCCATCGCGAAGGCGACCGGGCGGCTCGATCCGCCGACGATCGCGCGCTGGGAAGCGGCCGCGTACGCGATCACCGCGCAATACCGGACGCAGGGCTGGAACGAGCGGCGCGGCGCCTACACGATGGCCTTCGGTCGCGACGAGCTCGACGCCGCGGTGCTGCGGCTGGTGCTGTTCCACGCGCTGGATGCGGACGACCCGCGCGTCGCCGCGACGCTCGCCTTGATCGAGGCGGAACTCGGCGACGGCGACCTGCTGTATCGGTACCGCATGGAGGACGGGATGGAGGGAGCGGAAGCCACCTTCACGGCCTGCTCGTTCTGGCGCGTCGGCGTGATGGCGATGATGGGCCGCGTGGCGGACGCGGCCGCGCTGTTCGAGCGCCTGCTCGCGCGCGGCAACGATCTCGGCCTGTTCGCCGAGCAGATCGACGCGGCCAGCGGCGAGCAACGCGGCAACTTCCCGCAGGGCTTCTCGCACATGGCGCTGATCAACATCGCGCTACTGATCGAGGCGTATCGCAAGGGCGAAGGTTAGGGTTGGGGCTCCGCCTCCGAACCCGCCAAAGACTTGCCTTTGAAGACCTCTTCGGCTCCTCAGAAATGCGCGGTGGCCGTGAAGGTGATGGCGAACGGCTCGCCGGGCAGGCCGTCGGCAAATTGCGGCGTGCAGCCGTAGCTGGTGATCGGCTGACCTTTGAACGGACCGCTGGTGAAGTTGCCGCAGGTCGTGGGAGAGACCTGCCTGTAGAAATACTGGAAATACTGGTTGTTGAACAGGTTGAGCACGTTGAGATCGAAGCTGATCGTCTTCAGCGGGCCGACGTTTTTCACCGGCAGCTTGTAGTTCATGTCGAGATTGAAGATCACGAACGGGCTGATGCCCCCATTTGGGTCGTAGGTCGTAGAACCGACGATGACGCTGTAGTACCCGTACGAGCCATATTTCGCGGCGACACCTGGGATCGGGCCGATGTTCTCGAAGCCGTTGAGATCGTAGGTGGTCTGCTGCTTGCCGGTATACTGCCCCTCGAAACGAACGTTCAGCTCATCGCCACGTAGGGCGAGGTTGCGATGATTGTAGTCCACGCCGAACGTTGACAGCCAATCCGGCACGCCGGTGACCGGGGAACCGCGCGTAACGATGCCGAACTGGTCTTCCTGGATGGTGGCATTGTCCAGGGTCGTGGCGAGGTACTTCGCAAGGACGTGCGAGACGTTGCCGAACAGCTGCCACTCACGGTTGATCTGCCA
>CAXUCM010000464.1:0-2592 GCA_964249315.1 uncultured Acetobacteraceae bacterium
GCTGTTCCCGGACGGGCCGGCCGGGATGGTCGAGGCGCATGCCGATCTCGGCGACCGCCGCATGGAGCAGGCATCGGACACGATCGAGACGAGCCGGGTCAGCGCCCGCGTGCGTGCGCTGATCCTGCTGCGGCTCGAGCAGGCCCGGGACGAGCGCGAGGCGATCCGCCGCGGGCTCGCGGTGCTGTCGCTGCCGGGCAACCGGCTGGCGGCGCTGCGCACGGCGGCGCGCACGGTGGATGCGATCTGGCACGCCGCCGGCGACGTCTCGGTGGATTCGAGCTGGTACAGCAAGCGCGCGATCCTGAGCGCGGTCTACGCGGCGACGCTGCTGTTCTGGCTGAACGACAGCAGCGGCGAGGATGGCGGCGCCGGGCCCGCGACGGCTGCCTTCCTCGACCGGCGCCTGGCCGCCGTGGCGCAGTTCGGCCGCAACACCGCCGCCCTTCGGCAGACCGCCTCCTACGCGCTCAGCCGCTCCGCCACCTGATCCGGGGGCATGCGCACCAGCGCCTCGTAGTCGCCGAGCAGGGTCTCGGTGATGCGGCCGGGGGTGAAGGTCAGCTCGGCGATCCGGCGCACCGGGGTGACTTCGGCGGCACTTCCCGCCAGGAACACCTCGTCGGCGCGCGACATCTCCTCCGGCAGGATGGCGCGTTCGACCACGCGGATGCCGCGCCGCCTGGCAAGGGCCATCACCGTGCGCCGGGTGATGCCGTCGAGGAAGCAGTCCGGCACCGGCGTATGCAGGGCGCCGTCGATGGCGAAGAAGATGTTGGCGCCGGTCGCCTCGGTGACCCGGCCGCGCCAGTCCAGCATCAGCGCGTCGTTGAAGCCGGCGGCCTCGGCGTCGTGCTTGGCCATGGTGCCGATCATGTAGAGCCCGGCCGCCTTCGAACGGGTCGGCGCGGTCTCCGGATGCGGCCGCTTCCACGAGCCCATGCCGAGCCGCACGCCGGCCAGGCGATCGGGTCCGAACAGGTTGGGCCATGCCCAGCAGGCCACCATCAGGTGGATCCGCGTGCCCTGCGCCGAGACCGAGAGCTGCTCGGACCCGCGCCAGGCCAGCGGCCGCACGTAGCCGTCGGTCAGCCCGTTGGCGGCCAGGGTCTGGATGCACGCGGCGTCGATCTGCGCGGCCGTGAACGGGATCGCGAAGCCGAGGATGCGGGCGGACTCGAGCAGGCGCTCGGTATGCTCGCGCAGCTTGAAGATATGGCCGTCATAGGCACGCTCGCCCTCGAACACCGCGCTCGCGTAATGCAGCCCGTGCGTCAGCACGTGCAGCCTGGCGTCGCGCCACGGGATCAGCGCGCCGTCCCACCAGATCTGGCCATCGCGGTCGTCGAACGGCACCAGCGCCATCTGCGTCACCCCTGCTGTCGCACGCGAGCACGTAGAAGAGGACTTCCTTTATGTCAATCAAGCTGTCTTAACTCCGTCGCAGTGAACAGGGCCGGCGAGGGAGTGCGCGACGCCATGGAGTCCAAGCGGCAAGCGTCCGAGGCGCGTCGTGAGCCCGGACGGGAGGCGCGCGAGCACGGCGCCGGCAGCCCTGCCGACAGTCTCGGCGGCGCGGGCTCCAGCCTGCTGTTCCTGCGCGAGGAGCAGATCCGGATGACCCAGGACCTGCTGTTCCTGGCCTATCGCGATTTCAGCGCCGCCGCCGATCCGGTGCTCGACGAGCTCGGGCTCGGGCGTGCGCACCATCGCGCGCTGCATTTCGTCGGCCGCCGTCCGGCGATCCCGGTCAGCGAGCTGCTGGCGCTGCTGCGCATCACCAAGCAGAGCCTCGCCCGCGTGCTGGGCGAACTGGTCGCGCGCGGCTACGTGCGCCAGGAGACCGGCGCGCGCGATCGCCGGCAGCGCCTGCTCAGCCTCACCGAGACCGGCCGCAGCCTGGAGCGGCGGCTGTTCGAACGCCAGCGCGAGCGGGTCGTCGAGGCCTATCGCGAGGCCGGCGGCCCCGCGGTCGAGGGCTTCCGCCGGGTCATGCGCGCGCTGATGGACCCGCGCCAGCGCGCGCTGCTGGATGCGCGCGAGATGCCGCGGTGAGTGGCGGGCCGGTGAGCGGGGCGATCGGCGTCCCGGTGGGCGTCCCGGTGGGCGGGCCCGCCGCATCGGCCGGCGTCACCGACGCGCACGTGCTGGTGGTCGACGACGATTCCCGCCTGCGCCGGCTGCTGCAGCGCTACCTCTCCGAGCAGGGCTTCCGGGTCAGCATCGCCGACGGCGCCGCCGAGGCGCGGCGCACGCTCGCCTTCATGCAGCCGGACGTGATCGTGCTCGACGTGACCATGCCGGGCGAGTCCGGCCTCGAGTTCACCCGCTCGCTGCGGCTGGTCGGCCAGACCCTGCCGATCCTGCTGCTCACCGCGCGCGGCGCGCCGGAGGATCGCATCGCCGGGCTGGAGACCGGTGCGGACGACTATCTCGGCAAGCCGTTCGAGCCGCGCGAGCTGCTGCTGCGGTTGCGCGCGCTGCTGCGACGGGTCGGACCGCCGCTGGCCACCGACAACCAGCGTCCGGTGCAGCTCGGCGCGCTGTCGTTCGATCCGGTGCGCGGCCTGCTCAGCGGCGCCGACGGCCCGC